>NZ_JBIVJB010000007.1:0-113651 GCF_044750025.1 Pseudomonas sp. NPDC088885
GAAAAGTGGGCCGCTGCTTTGTATTGAATTTCGCAGCGGGCCCGAGAGATTACAGATTCCGCAGCGCGGCGACTACTGCGTCGCCCATTTCCTGCGTACCGACTTTGGTGCAACCGGCCGAATAGATGTCGCCCGTGCGCAGACCCTGGTCGAGCACGACGCTGACGGCTTTTTCGATGGCATCAGCCGCATCCTGCAGATTGAAGCTGTAACGCAGCATCATCGACACCGACAGAATGGTCGCCAACGGATTGGCAATGCCTTTGCCAGCGATGTCCGGAGCGGAACCGTGGCAAGGCTCGTACATGCCTTTGTTGTTGGTGTCCAGCGACGCCGACGGCAGCATGCCGATGGAACCGGTGAGCATCGACGCCTGATCGGACAGGATGTCGCCGAACATGTTGTCGGTGACGATCACGTCGAACTGCTTCGGCGCGCGCACCAGTTGCATCGCGGCGTTGTCGACGTACATGTGGCTCAGTTCGACCTGCGGGTAATCCTTGGCCACTTCTTCAACGATTTCACGCCACAGTTGGCTGGACGCCAGCACGTTGGCCTTGTCCACCGAGCAGAGCTTTTTGCCACGCACCATGGCCATGTCGAAACCGACGCGGGCGATGCGGCGGATTTCGCTTTCGCTGTACGGCAGCGTGTCGTAGGACTGACGCTCGCCGTTTTCCAGTGTACGGGTGCCGCGTGGCGCGCCGAAGTAGATGCCACCGGTCAACTCGCGAACGATGAGGATGTCCAGACCGGCAACGATTTCCGGCTTCAGGCTCGAAGCCTCAGCCAGTTGCGGGTACAGAATCGCCGGACGCAGGTTGCCGAACAGGCCCAGTTGCGCACGGATTTTCAGCAGGCCGCGCTCAGGGCGGATATCACGTTCGATGGTGTCCCATTTCGGGCCACCGACGGCGCCCAGCAGTACGGCATCGGCAGCGCGGGCACGGTCGAGGGTTTCGTCGGCCAATGGCACGCCGTGCTTGTCGATGGCCGCGCCACCGATCAGGTCATGGCTCAGCTCGAAGCCCAGGCTGTATTTGTCGTTGGCCAGTTCCAGCACCTTGACCGCTTCGGCCATGATTTCCGGACCAATACCGTCACCTGGGAGAATCAGAATCTGCTTGCTCATGCTTTCCTCGTGTCTTCAGTCGGTGCGCCATCTGAGGCGCGCCCGGAAAAATTCTTAGCGCTCAGCCATCAATACGATTACATCTGTACTGAACGAGCCGTCGGCATCAATCTCAAAATATTCGCGCACTTCGTTGCCCATCGACTGCTGCAACTGGCGGATCGCGGCGCGCATCACTTCGGGGGTGCGCATGCGCTCAACCCAGGTGGTGTACTCCAGACGCAGGCGCTGACGCGTAGTGCTACGCACATGCAACCCGGCCTCGCTGACCTGGCGCAGCCATTCAGCGGCAGAATAATCGCGCACATGGCTGGTGTCGCGCAGCACTTCGACGCTTTGCAGGTAAGTGTCGAACAACGGACTGCCCGGTGACAACACGTCAACGAACGCCGCCACACCGCCCGGCTTCAGCACCCGACGCACTTCGCGCAGGGCTACACCGAGATCGCTCCAGTGATGCGCCGAATAACGGCTGAACACGAAGTCGAACTCGCCATCGGCAAACGGCAGACGCTCGGCGGCACCGTTGACCGTGGCAATGTTGCCGATACCGCGATCAATCGCAGCGGCGGCGACCACGTCGAGCATTTGCTGCGACAGGTCGTAGGCGACCACTTCCTTGACCAGCGATGCCACGTGAAAACTGACGTGACCGGCGCCGCAACCCAAGTCCAGCACACGAGCCTCGCCCTGCCCGGCCAGTTGAGCCTGTAGCAGCGCGAATTCGGTGCCTTGAGCGTGAACGGCGCTGCTCAGGTAGGCGGCGGCCTGCTCACCGAATTGCTTTTGTACGACCTGGGTGTGTTGGGCGGTGCTGGTCATGGTCACATCCTGTATTTGCGTTGTTTGGGCTGGCCCCTTCGCGAGCAGGCTCGCTCCCACATTTGAAATGCATTCCCCTGTGGGAGCGAGCTTGCTCGCGAAGAGGCCAGCCCTGACTACATCAATCTCAAATCAATCACGCGTCGCGGAACAACCACGGCTGGCTTACGCGGTGCTTCGCTTCAAACGTCGCAATCGCATCACCGTCCTGCAAGGTCAGCCCGATATCGTCCAGACCGTTCAACAGGCAATGCTTGCGAAACGCATCAATCTCAAAGCTGTACACCTTGCCATTCGGGCTGGTCACGGTCTGCGCTTGCAGATCGACCTGCAATTGATAACCCGGCTCAGCCTCAACCTGCTTGAACAACTCATCAACCTCAGCGTCGCTCAAGATGATCGGCAACAAGCCGTTCTTGAAGCTGTTGTTGAAGAAAATGTCGGCATAGCTCGGCGCGATGATGCTGCGGAACCCGTATTCTTCCAGCGCCCACGGCGCGTGTTCACGGCTGGAACCGCAACCGAAGTTCTCACGGGCCAACAAGACGCTGGCGCCTTGATAACGCTCGGCGTTGAGGACGAAATCCTTGTTCAGCGGACGCTTGGAGTTGTCCTGATACGGTTGCCCGACATCAAGGTAACGCCATTCGTCGAACAGGTTCGGGCCGAAACCGGTGCGCTTGATCGACTTCAAAAACTGTTTCGGAATGATTTGGTCAGTGTCGACGTTGGCACGATCCAAAGGCGCGACAAGACCAGTGTGCTGAGTAAAAGCTTTCATGCTGCGCTCCTTAAATCAATTCGCGAACGTCGATGAAACGACCGTTCACCGCTGCCGCCGCCGCCATGGCCGGGCTGACGAGGTGGGTACGGCCACCGGCGCCCTGACGGCCTTCGAAGTTACGGTTGGAGGTCGAGGCGCAATGCTCGCCGGACTCCAAACGATCCGGGTTCATCGCCAGGCACATCGAGCAACCCGGCTCACGCCATTCGAAACCGGCTTCAAGGAAAATCTTGTCGAGACCTTCGGCCTCTGCCTGCGCCTTAACCAGACCCGAACCCGGCACCACGATCGCTTGCTTGATGGTTGAGGCAACTTTACGACCCTTGGCGATCACCGCCGCAGCACGCAAGTCTTCAATGCGCGAGTTGGTGCAGGAGCCGATAAACACGCGATCCAGCTGAATGTCGGTGATCGCCTGATTGGCGGTCAAACCCATATATTTCAAGGCACGGACGATCGAGTCGCGTTTGACCAGATCCATCTCTTTGGCTGGATCCGGCACGTTCTGATCAACGGCCAAAACCATCTCAGGCGAAGTGCCCCAGCTGACTTGCGGCTTGATCTGCGTAGCGTCGAGCTCAACCACGGTGTCGAACCTGGCGTCGGCGTCGGACACCAGATCTTTCCAGGACTCGACGGCCATGTCCCATTCCGCGCCTTTCGGAGCGAATGGACGGCCCTTCACGTAGTCGACAGTCTTCTGATCCGCTGCCACCAAACCTACGCGGGCGCCGGCTTCGATGGACATGTTGCAGATGGTCATGCGGCCTTCAACGGACAAATCGCGGATCGCGCTGCCAGCGAATTCGATGGCGTGGCCGTTACCGCCGGCGGTGCCGATTTTGCCGATCACCGCGAGGACGATGTCCTTGGCGGTCACGCCGAACGGCAATTGCCCTTCAACGCGCACCAGCATGTTTTTCATTTTCTTGGCGACCAGGCACTGTGTGGCGAGCACGTGCTCAACCTCGGAGGTGCCGATACCGTGCGCCAAAGCGCCGAATGCGCCGTGGGTCGAGGTGTGCGAGTCGCCGCAGACCACGGTCATGCCCGGCAAGGTCGCGCCCTGCTCCGGGCTGATCACGTGGACGATGCCTTGGCGGACGTCGTTCATCTTGAACTCGACAATGCCGTATTCATCGCAGTTGTCGTCGAGGGTCTGAACCTGCAAACGCGAGACCTGATCGGCAATGGCTTCAATGCCGCCCTTGCGCTCTGGGGTGGTCGGTACGTTGTGATCCGGGGTCGCGATGTTGGCATCGATGCGCCAAGGCTTGCGCCCGGCCAGACGCAGACCTTCAAAGGCTTGCGGCGAAGTCACTTCGTGAATGATGTGACGATCGATGTAGATCAGCGCCGAGCCATCGTCGCGCTGCTTGACCAAATGCGAATCCCAGAGCTTGTCGTAGAGCGTTTTGCCGGCCATCAGACGGTTCCTCATCAGCTTGTTTCTATGCCCCGGGCCTTGAACGTTTCAATAACCCTTTGGCTTGTGAGGTCGATCCTATGGGGTTACATTAAATAACTCAAATTCATATTTTTTATGCTTTGGATAACCAACTGGAATACCACCATGGATCTGGCCAACCTCAACGCTTTTATTGCCATCGCCGAGACCGGCAGCTTCTCCGGCGCCGGCGAACGGTTGCACCTGACGCAGCCGGCCATCAGCAAACGTATCGCCGGTCTGGAGCAGCAACTGAAGGTGCGTCTGTTTGATCGCCTCGGCCGGGAAGTCGGCCTGACCGAAGCCGGCCGCGCCCTGCTGCCACGGGCCTACCAGATTCTCAACGTGCTCGATGACACCCGCCGCGCGCTGACCAACCTGACCGGTGAAGTCAGCGGCCGGCTGACCCTGGCGACCAGTCACCACATCGGCTTGCACCGTTTGCCGCCGTTATTAAGGGAGTTCACCCGCCGTTACCCACAGGTCGCGCTGGATATTCAGTTCCTCGATTCGGAAGTGGCCTACGAAGAAATTCTCCATGGCCGCGCCGAGTTGGCGGTGATCACCCTGGCGCCGGAGCCGCACGCGCTGGTCAAAGCCACGCCGGTGTGGGACGACCCGCTGGATTTCGTGGTCGCCCCGGAGCATTCGCTGATCAGCAACGGCGCCGTCAGCCTGGCGGACATTGCCGGCCATCCGGCGGTTTTCCCCGGTGGCAACACATTTACTCACCATATTGTCCAACGACTGTTCGAGGCTCAGGGCCTGACGCCGAACATCGCCATGAGCACCAACTATCTGGAAACCATCAAGATGATGGTCTCGATCGGCCTGGCCTGGAGCGTGCTGCCGCGCACGATGCTCGATGATCAGGTGGCAAGCATCGCTTTGCCGGGCATACAGCTGCGGCGCCAGCTAGGCTATATCTTGCACACTGAACGGACGCTATCGAACGCGGCTCGCGCCTTTATGGCCTTGCTGGACGCACAAATCGATCTGCCAGGGACTCTCGGCTGACTTGTGCTACTCCTATAGAGCCGCGTTTCCCTGTGCCTAACGCATAAACCAGCTCAAGGCCCGTAACCAATGCCGAAATCTGTTGACCGTATCCCGCCGATGCCGCGCATTCAGGCAATTGATCCACGGCATTCCGAGCAGAGCTGGGAAAGTGCGCCGCAATTGCTCGCGGCGCTCAACGGCGCCCGGCTCGGCGCCTGGTATTGGGACATCGAGCGCGGGCAGATCAGTTGGTCGCGGGGCACGCAGGCATTGTTCGGCTTCGATCCACGCCAGCCGCTGCCGGCCGACCTTGAATACCTCGATTTATTGCCTCCGGAAGACCGCGCGAAAACCGTGCGCGCCTTCCACGCGGTGATTGCCGGTGCGCCGCTGGAGCAAGCGATGCACCACCGCATCCAATGGCCCGACGGCAGCCTGCACTGGCTGGAGATCAGCGGCAGTCTGCTGCCGGACAAAAACGGCCGCCCCCGAATGATCGGGGTGATTCGCGAAATCACCCACCAGCGCCAACGCGAGCAAGCGCTGAGCAGCTCGGAGAAACGTTTCGCGACACTATTTCACCTATGCCCCAACATGGTTTTGCTCACCCGCCAGGAAGATGGCTTGATCAGCGAGGCCAATCAGTATTTTGAAAGCCTGTTCGGCTGGCCGGTACAGAGCGCCATCGGCCGCACCACGCTGGAACTCGGTTTGTGGGTGCATCCCGAACAACGCGCCGAACTGGTCAAAAAGACCAACACCAAAGGCGAACTGATCGCCATGGAAGTGCAGTTCCGTGCGAGCAACGGCCAGATCCACGACGGCATTCTCAGCGCGCAGAAGGTCGAACTCGAAGGCCAGCCGTATCTGCTCAGTACCTTCCTCGACACCACCGAACGCAAAGCCGCCGAACACGCGCTGAAGGACAGCCAGGAACGTCTCGATCTGGCGTTGGACTCGGCGCAACTCGGCACCTGGGATTGGCACATCCCCAGCGGCATGCTTTACGGCTCGGCGCGCGCCGCGCAGTTACACGGGCTTGAAGCGAAACCGTTCCATGAATCGTTTGACGAGTTTTTCGAAGGCGTGCCCGGCGAAGAACGCGACAGCATGCGCGACGCCTACCGCAGCCTGCGCGAAGGCCCGGCAGGCAATTATCAACTGACCTATCGCGTGCAACTGCCGGACGGCAGCTCGCGCTATCTGGAAAGCCGCGCTCGCCTCTACCGCGACGACAACGGCGCGCCGCTGCGCATGGCCGGCACGTTGCTCGACATCACCGATCAGGTTGAGCGAGAGCAGCGCCTGGTCGCCTCAGAAGAAAAATTCGCCACGCTGTTTCAGGTCAGCCCCGACCCGATCTGCGTCACGCGCCAGGACAGCGGCGAGTTCATCGAGATCAATAACAGCTTTACCCAGACTTTCGGCTGGAGTGCCGGCGACGTGATTGGCCACACTGCCGAAGAAATCGGCCTGTGGGACGCTTCGGCAAAAAGTCTGCAACGCATCGAACGGGTAATTCGCGAACAGGGCCTGAGCAACGTCGCGATCATCGTTCAGCACAAGGACGGCCAGTCGCTGACCTGTGTGATTTCCAGCCGGCAGATCAGCGTCGGCGATCAACCGTGCATCGTCACCACCCTGCGCGACATTACTCAGCAGCAACGCTCGGAAGCCGCACTGAAGGCCAGCGAAGAGAAATTCGCCAAGGCGTTTCACTCAAGCCCCGACGCGATCACCATCACCGAACGTGATTCCGGGCGCTATCTGGAAGTTAACGACGGCTTCTGCCGGCTTACCGGTTATCGCGCTGAAGAGGTCGTCGGTAAAACCGTGTATCAGGTCGGCATCTGGGCTGAGGAGAAACAGCGCTCGGCGCTACTCGCCGAGTTACAAATCAAGGGCCGCGTGCACCATCAGGAAATGCTTGGGCGCAACAAGCGCGGGGAAATGCTCACGGTCGAAGTCTCGGTCGAGCCGATCACCCTCAATGAAACCGCGTGCCTACTGCTGACCGCCCGCGACGTCAGTCTGCTGAAAAATGCCGAAGCACAAATTCGCCACTTGGCTTACCACGACCCACTGACCAACCTGCCCAACCGCGCCTTGCTGATGGATCGCCTGAGCCAGCAGATCGCCCTGCTCAAGCGCCATAACCTGCGCGGTGCGCTGCTGTTTCTCGACCTCGACCACTTTAAACACATCAACGATTCCCTCGGCCATCCGGTCGGCGACACGGTGTTGAAGATCATCACCGCGCGCCTCGAAGCCAGCGTGCGCATGGAAGACACCGTCGCGCGCCTCGGCGGTGATGAGTTCGTGGTGCTGCTCAGCGGTCTGGAAGGTTCGCGCAACGAAGTCAGTGCGCAAGTGCGCGAACTGGCCGACACCATCCGCGAATTGCTTTCGGAACCGATGTTCCTCGATGGCCAGCGCCTGCAGGTGACGCCGAGCATCGGTGTGGCGCTGATTCCCGATCACGGCTCGACCCCGACCGATCTGCTCAAACGCGCCGACATCGCGCTGTATCGGGCCAAGGATTCCGGGCGCAACACCACGCAGATGTACCACAACACCATGCAGAAAGCGGCCAGCGAGCGGCTGCGCATGGAGACCGATTTGCGTCTGGCGCTGTCGCGCGGTGAATTCAACGTGCACTTCCAGCCGCAGATCGATGCCCGCAACAACCAGATCATCGGCGCCGAAGCGCTGGTGCGCTGGAACCACCCGGAACTCGGCGCGCAATCGCCCACCGAATTCATCAAGGTTCTGGAAGACAGCGGCCTGATTCTCGAAGTCGGCACGTGGATCCTCGACGAAGCCTGCGACGCCTTCAAACAGCTGATCGGACTGAAACTGGTCGACCCGCTCAACTTCAGCCTGTGCGTGAACATCAGCCCGCGCCAGTTCCGCCAGAACGACTTCGTCGAACGCATCGAACACAGCATGATCAGCCACGGCTTGCCCTGCTCGCTGCTGAAACTGGAAATCACCGAAGGCATCGTCATCCAGAACCTGGAAGACACCATCAGCAAAATGCGCCGCCTGAAAAAACTCGGCGTAAGCTTCGCCATGGACGATTTCGGAACCGGTTATTCGTCGCTGACGTACCTCAAGCGCTTGCCGGTCGACACGCTGAAAATCGATCAGTCGTTTATCCGTGATGCGACAACGGATCCGAACGATGCCGAAATCATCCGCGCAATCGTGGCGATGGCGCGCAGCCTGGAGCTGGAGGTGATCGCCGAAGGGGTGGAGACGCCGGAGCAGTTGGCGTTTTTGCAGGGATTAGGTTGCCATTTGTATCAGGGTTATCTGCACAGCCGGCCGGTGGCGCTGGATGATTTGAAGGTGTTGCTGGAATAGCGGACACAAAAAAGGGCGCCGTTGGCGCCCTTTTTTTATAAGCCCGTTTGCAGTTTTTTCAGGCGGCTTCGGCAACCGGCAAACCCAGCAAACGCGAAACATGATCCGGCTCGGTCTCACGACGCAGCACGGTAAACAGTTCGGTCGCCTCAGGATAATTGCGCGTCAGCATCGCCAGCCATTGCTTCAAACGGCCCGGCGATTGGCGAGCGGTCATCTGTGCTTTGGCTTGCAACCAGAAGTCCTGAATCAGCGGCATCAGTTCCGCCCAAGTCATCTCGACGACTTCTTCACCGGCACGGGCAGCGGCGATTTGTTTGGCCAGATCGGGGCGCGACACCAGACCGCGACCGAGCATGATGTCTTCGACGCCGCTGATTTCGCGGCAGCGGCGCCAGTCTTCGACGCTCCAGATATCGCCATTGGCGAACACCGGCACCTTGACCACGTCCTGCACGCGCGGGATCCACTCCCAGTGCGCCGGCGGTTTGTAGCCGTCCATTTTGGTTCGCGCGTGAACCACGATGTGTTCGGCGCCGCCTTCGGCCAATGCCGTGGCGCAAACCAGCGAACCGTCCGGGCTGTCGAAGCCGAGGCGCATTTTTGCGGTCACCGGAATGTGTGCAGGTACAGCACGGCGCACGTGTTCGACGATCTGGTTGAGCAGCTCGGGCTCCTTCAGCAGCACGGCGCCGCCACGGGATTTGTTCACGGTCTTGGCCGGGCAGCCGAAGTTGAGGTCGATCACTTCGGAGCCGAGTTCGCAGGCCAGCGCAGCGTTTTCCGCCAGGCACACCGGGTCGGAACCGAGCAATTGCACGCGCAGGGGCACGCCGGAAGCGGTGCGGGCGCCGTTGAGCAGCTCGGGGCCGAACTTGTGGAAGTACGCCGGGGTGAGCAACTGGTCGTTGACCCGAATGAATTCGGTCACGCACCAGTCGATGCCGCCAACGCGGGTCAGCACGTCGCGGAGGATGTCGTCGACCAACCCCTCCATGGGCGCCAGAGCAATTTGCATGGGGAAAACACTACTTAAGGAAAAAACGTGCGGCAGTTTACTGGATATCGCACAAATCCGCAGATCCCTGTGGGAGCGGGCTTGCTCGCGAAAGCGGTGGATCAGTTAAATGAATGTTGACTGACACGACGCCTTCGCGAGCAAGCCCGCTCCCACATTTAGATATTTGCTGACTCGGGAGACTGGATCGCAGGGCCATAGCCTTCGATAAACTCGGCCGGCATGCGTTTGGGTTTGCCGGTCGACAGTTCGATGCAGACAAACGTGGTTTGCGCGCGCAGCAGCGTGGTGTTGTCGCTCGGGCGGATCAACTGAAAGTGCCGGGTCATCTTCAAGCGCTGATCCCAATCGACAATCCACGTTGCCAGCTGCAACTCGTCGCCTTCATAAGCCGCTGCCAGATAATCGATCTCGTGGCGCACCACGGCCATCGCCCGATCCAGTCGCCGATATTCAACCAGATCCAGCCCCAGACGCTGCGAGTGGCGCCAGGCGCAGCGTTCGAGCCACGTTACGTAGACCGCGTTGTTCGCGTGGCCCAGCCCGTCGATGTCTTCGGCGCCTACTTGCAGATCAATGGTAAACGGCGTTGCCCGATCCCAGCCCATGCCCCACTCCCGGTCAGTTATTCAACCGGGGCAGTGTAACGGAGCTCACGCCGATTGGCGCGCCTGAAGGCTACGGCCGGCGAGCAGTGATAACACCCCATCAATCACGCGCGGGTCGGCGAGCACGCGCTGATGACCACCGCCCTCAAGGCGCAGCAGACGGCTGTCGAACCAGGATTCGTGGATCAACTGCGACTCTTTGACCGAGACGAAGTTATCGTCCTCGGCGTGCACGATCAGGCCGGGCATATCCAGTTGATAGTGGGCAACGTCAAGGGTCGCGGCGCGCATGCCGACGTCCTGCTCGACCTGACGGATGAAAGCCGAACGTGCTCGCGGTGGCATGCCCATGTAGCGAGCGAATCCGCGCAACACACCAAGAATGCGTGCCGGCGCGGCGATGCTGACGAGGGTTTCGGTGCGCAAGCCCAATTGCACGGCGAGCATGGCGCTGGCGCCGCCCATGGAGTGACCGATGACCGCTTGCAGCGGCGGCAATTCGGCGGCAGCTTCGAGCATGGCGCGGGCGAACAGGACGACGTTGGCTTCACGCCCCGGTGAGCGGCCGTGTGCCGGCCCATCGAGCGCAACGACGGTGTAACCGGCATCGACGAGCGCCGTGATCAGCGCGGCGAACTGGGTGGGCCGCCCTTCCCAACCGTGCATCAACAGCACCGCAGGGCCTTGGCCCCAGCGCAATGCCGAGAGGCCAAAACGCAAGGTGATGCGCTCGGCACTGGCCAACATCGGCAATTCCCAATCACGCAGTGGCAACGCGCGCGGCGTCATGAACGCCAGGCGCATTTTGCTCGCCACTAATTTCGGTGCAAACCAGCCTAAGGTGCCATTAACGCCACGAACCCATTTCAACGTGCTCATCGCTCTCTCCTCAGGCGTGTTGCCTTCAGGTCAACGCACCGCCGACTTGGCAGCGCGCAGCAATCGATCGGATAAATCTCCAGGGCCGAGCGCTCTTGCGAGTGCCAGACCACCCACCATCAAGGCCACGTCAGCCAGGGCTTTGTCGGTGTCCTCAGGGCTGGACGCCAACTGCGCAATCATCAATTCCAGGTGTTCGTTCAGCGCGATGCGGAACGATTCCGGCAGACGCCCCAGCTCACCGATCGACGCCGGAATCGGGCAGGCCGCTTCGCTGGAGTCACGGTGCTTGCGCGACAGGTAGAACGCAGCAACCAGCGCGCGGCGTTCTTCACCGGTCAGTTCGGCATCCATGTCGGCAATCAGGTCGCGGCGGCGGCCAAGCAGCTGTTTGAACGCTTCAAGCATCATCGCGTCCTTGCTTTCGAAGTGCGCGTAGAAGCCGCCAACCGTCAGGCCGGCTGCGCCCATCACTTCGCCCACGCTAGGGTCTGCCGGGCCGCGCTGGATCAGTGCAGCGCTGGCAGCCTTGAGGATGCGTTCGCGGGTTTGAGCTTTTTTATCGTTCATCGTTGCCTCCGAATATTACGACTAGAATATTATTCGCATAATAATATTCTGCAAGTCAAGGATATGACCGCTGGTCTGAAGCACAGTTTAGGAAATAGGAGAATTGGCCAAACGCCAGACAAACAAAAGGGCCATTCAATAATTGAATGACCCTTATAAAATCCCGCAGAGCGGGTAATCGTGGCGTCCCCTAGGGGACTCGAACCCCTGTTACCGCCGTGAAAGGGCGGTGTCCTAGGCCACTAGACGAAGGGGACACAAACCTTCTATACAACTGATCAGTGCTGAGTGCTGATCGATTCAAGGCCGGTGTGGCCAGACCTTGAACTGTAAAATTGGTGGAGCTTAGCGGGATCGAACCGCTGACCTCCTGCATGCCATGCAGGCGCTCTCCCAGCTGAGCTAAAGCCCCGATTTATCGCCTCGCGGCGGAGTGACATCTTGCAACATCACTTCTGTAAAACTGGCGTCCCCTAGGGGACTCGAACCCCTGTTACCGCCGTGAAAGGGCGGTGTCCTAGGCCACTAGACGAAGGGGACGCAAACCCTTCTATACAACAGACCAACACTGAGTGCTGATCGCTTCAAGGCCGGTGTGGCCAGACCTCGAAGTGTAAAATTGGTGGAGCTAAACGGGATCGAACCGTTGACCTCCTGCATGCCATGCAGGCGCTCTCCCAGCTGAGCTATAGCCCCTCATCGTTGATGTCATCGCTGAGGACGGGGCGAATCTTAAGGGCGTATCGAAAGCCTGTCAAACTTATTTTTGAAAAATTTCAAAGTTTTTCGTCGGCATAACAATCACTTACCGCCCTCCCCCCGTAAATTCGGGACTCGGGATGTCACACAGACCTGTAGGAGCTGCCGCAGGCTGCGATCTTTTGACTTTATCTTTTGAAAACAAGATCAAGAGATCGCAGCCTTCGGCAGCCCCTACAGGGAAGGCAAAGCGTTTAGGCGATAGCGGCCAGGAGCTTTTCCCACTCTTTGTTTTCTTTCTTCGACACACCGCCCAGCAGGTCAATCGCCTGACGCAGACGGAAGCGGGTCAGATCCGGGCCAATGATTTCCATCGCATCGAGCACCGACACCGAGCTTGCCTGACCAGTGATTGCCGCAAACATCAGCGGCATCGCGTCACGCAGTTTCAATTCCAGCGATTCAACCACTGCCTGAATCGTCGCGGTGATGTTGTCCTTCTCCCACTGACGCAGGCTTTCCAGTTTCCACAGGATCAACTGCATCAACTGACGAACCTGATCGCCCGAGAGCTTTTTCGATTCGAACAGTTTGGCATCCGGATTGACGCCACCAGCGAAGAAGAATCCGCCCAGCGGTGCAACCTGGCTGAAGGTTTCAACGCGGCCCTGCACCAGCGGCGCGATCTTCATCATGTATTCCGGGTTCAACGCCCAGGTCTGCATGCGGCTGGCGAACTCTTCCACCGGCAGATCACGCAGCCACTGGCCGTTGAGCCACGACAGCTTCTCGATGTCGAAGATCGGCCCGCCGAGCGAGACACGCTTGAGGTCGAAGTTGTCGACCATTTCCTGCAGCGAGAACTTCTCGCGCTCGTCCGGCATCGACCAGCCCATGCGGCCGAGGTAGTTGAGCATCGCTTCCGGCATGAAGCCCATGCGCTCGTAGAACGTCACCGAAGTCGGGTTCTTGCGCTTGGACAACTTGCTCTTGTCCGGGTTACGCAGCAGCGGCATGTAGCACAGCTCTGGTTGTTCCCAGCCGAAGTACTCATAAAGCAGAATCAGTTTTGGTGCCGATGGCAGCCACTCTTCGCCGCGCAGCACGTGGGTGATGCCCATCAGGTGATCGTCGACCACGTTGGCGAGGAAGTACGTCGGCAAGCCGTCGGTCTTCATCAGCACTTGCATGTCCATGCGATCCCACGGGATCTCGACGTCGCCACGGAGCATGTCCGGCACCACGCAAACGCCTTCGCTCGGCACTTTCATGCGGATCACGTGGGGTTCGCCAGCGGCCAGACGGGCCGCGACTTCTTCTTTCGACAGCAGCAGCGCGCGGCCGTCGTAGCGTGGCGTTTCACCGCGAGCCATTTGCTCGGCGCGCATCTGATCGAGTTCTTCAGCGGTGCAGAAGCATGGGAACGCATGACCCATGTCGACCAGTTGCTGGCAGTACTTCTGGTAGATGTCGCCGCGCTCGCTCTGGCGATACGGGCCGTGCGGGCCGCCAACGTCCGGGCCTTCGCTCCAGTCGATGCCCAACCAGCGCAGGGCGTCGAAGATCTGCTGTTCGGACTCGCGGGTCGAACGCAACTGGTCGGTGTCTTCGATCCGCAGGATGAACTCACCGCCGTGCTGCTTGGCAAAGCAGTAGTTGAACAATGCGATGTAAGCGGTACCTACGTGGGGATCCCCGGTAGGCGATGGCGCGATGCGAGTGCGGACGGTGGTCATGGCATGTCTCGAAAATAATGAAAAGCAAAACAATCAAGCGGCGAATGGTAACAGGCGACACCCGCCCCGCTCCAGCGGGCAGGGCATTTAAGCCAAGTTTGCGTCTGTAAGGCCCGTAAGCCGTGATGAATAGCGGAATATCAGCAGATGGCATTTACCGTTTATCGGCTGTATGCCAAATTTGCCTGCTGATAACTTTCCTTACAATTCCTCGACTACAGTTTGCCCCATGCCTGCCCAACTCAAGCGTCGCCTGTTTATTTTCCTGCTGCTCGTCCTGCTGATTGCCGGGGGCTTCTTCGCCCACTGGTTTTTCAAGGGACGCTTTTATGAAAGCACCGACAACGCCTATGTCCAGGGTGAGATCACTCGTGTGTCGAGCCAATTGGGCGCGCGCATCGATGAAGTGCTGGTGCAGGACAATCAGCACGTGGAAAAAGGCCAGTTGCTGGTACGCCTCGAACCGAATGATTTCCGTCTGGCGGTAGACCGCGCGAATGCCGCCCTCGCCACCCGCGAAGCCGAACGCCTGCAAGCGCAAAGCAAACTGACCCAGCAATCGAGCCTGATCGCCGCCAGCGATGCGCAAGTAGCGACTACACAAGCCACGCTTGGCCGCTCGCAGATGGATTTGTCGCGCGCTGAAACCCTGCGCAAACCCGGCTACGTGTCCGAAGAGCGCGTGACCACCCTCTCCGCCGACGCCCACATTGCTCGCTCGCAAGTGGCTAAAGCACAGGCTGACGCGCAAGGTCAGCGTCAGCAGGTCAACGCCCTGAACGCTGAAATCAAACGCCTCGACGCACAGATCGCCAACGCTCACGCCGATATCGCTCAGGCCGAACTCAACCTGACCCGCAGCGAAATCCACGCGCCGATCAGCGGCCTCGTTGGCCAGCGTGCCGCGCGCAACGGCCAAGTGGTGCAGGCCGGCGCCTATCTGTTGTCGATCGTTCCGGACGAAGACATCTGGGTGCAGGCCAACTTCAAGGAAACTCAGATCGGCCATATGCAGCCGGGACAACAAGCCGAGCTGACCTTCGATGCCTATGGCGACACGCCGATCGAAGCGCGGGTCGAGAGCCTGTTCGCCGCATCTGGCGCGCAGTTCAGCCTGCTGCCACCGGACAACGCCACCGGCAACTTCACCAAAGTCGTGCAACGGATTCCGGTGAAACTGACCTTCAAAGCCGATAACCCGCTGCACGGCAAAATCCGTCCGGGCATGTCGGTCACCGTCACTGTGAACATCAAAGACGCCCCTGAAGATGGCCGGTGATTCGCTGATCCGCCCGGTCGGCGAACCGACCCGGCGCGATTGGATTGCGGTGATGAGCGTGATGCTCGGCGCCTTTATGGCGGTGCTCGACATCCAGATCACCAACTCTTCGCTCAAGGATATTCAGGGCGCGCTGTCGGCGACGCTGGAAGAAGGTTCGTGGATTTCCACCTCCTATCTGGTCGCGGAAATCATCATGATCCCGCTGACCGCGTGGCTGGTGCAGTTGCTCTCGGCGCGGCGATTAGCAGTTTGGGTGTCACTGGGCTTTCTGGTTTCATCGCTGCTGTGCTCGATGGCCTGGAGCCTGGAGAGCATGATCGTCTTTCGCGCCATGCAAGGCTTCACCGGCGGCGCACTGATCCCGCTGGCGTTCACCCTGACCCTGATCAAACTCCCCGAACACCACCGCGCCAAAGGCATGGCGATGTTCGCCATGACCGCGACGTTTGCGCCGTCGATCGGCCCGACGCTGGGCGGCTGGCTCACGGAAAACTGGGGCTGGGAATACATCTTCTATATCAACATCCCGCCGGGCCTGATCATGATCGCCGGGTTGATGTACGGTCTGGAGAAGAAAGAAGCACACTGGGAATTGCTCAAAAGCACCGACTACACCGGCATCCTCACGCTGGGCATCGGCCTCGGTTGCTTGCAGGTTTTTCTCGAGGAAGGCCATCGCAAGGACTGGCTGGAATCGAGCTTGATCGTGACGCTGGGCAGCATTGCGTTGGTGAGTTTGATCACCTTTGTCATCGTGCAGATTTCCAAACCCAATCCGCTGATCAACCTTGGCATTCTGCGTAATCGCAATTTCGGTTTATCGAGTATTTCCAGTCTGGGCATGGGTGTCGGGTTGTACGGCTCGATCTATTTGTTGCCGTTGTACCTGGCGCAGATCCAGAACTACAACGCCCTGCAGATCGGCGAAGTGATCATGTGGATGGGCGTGCCGCAGCTGTTTCTGATTCCGCTGGTACCGAAGCTGATGAAGATCATTTCGCCGAAATGGCTGTGCACGCTGGGGTTCGGCTTGTTTGGTCTGGCGAGTTTTTCATCGGGAGTGCTCAACCCGGATTTTGCCGGGCCGCAGTTCAATCAGATTCAGATTGTCCGGGCGCTGGGGCAGCCGTTGATCATGGTGACCATTTCCCTGATCGCCACGGCGTACATCCTGCCGCAGGACGCGGGGTCGGCGTCGAGTCTGTTCAACATTCTGCGCAACCTTGGCGGTGCGATTGGCATTGCCTTGCTGGCGACACTGCTGGATGCGCGCACCAAGACCTACTTCGATTATTTGCGCGAGGCGGTGGTGCCGACCAATCCGCAGGTGGCCGAGCGGTTGGCGTCGATGACGGATCGGTTTGGCAGTGACACGGCGGCGTTGGGCAAGTTGAGTGAGATCGTCCATCAGCAGGCGGCGATCATGGCTTACAACGATGCGTTTCACTTTGTCGGGATTGCGCTGGGGGTCAGCATGTTGGCGATTCTACTGACCAAAAAGCTCCCGGCGGGGCTAAAGGCCGGGGAATCCCACTAATACCGAGTTGCCGCCATTCGCGAGCAGGCTCGCTCCCACAGGGAATTTGTGAACGACACAGATCCAAGGTGGGAGCGAGCCTGCTCGCGAAGAGGCCCGGCCAGGCAATGAAGATCAAACAGCCAAAAGCCGCTCGCGCAGTTTGGCAATCTCATCGCGCATCTGCGCCGCCGCTTCAAACTCCAGATCCCGCGCCAGCTGATACATCTTCTCTTCCAGCGCGCGAATGCGTTTGGTGATCTCGCTCGGCGAACGCAATTCGGCTTCGTACTTGGCGTTTTCTTCGGCAGCCTTGGCCATGCCTTTGCGCTTCTTGCTGCGCGAGCCCGGCACGGTGGCGCCTTCCATGATGTCGGCAACATCCTTGAACACACCTTTAGGGGTGATGCCGTTTTCCAGGTTGAACGCGATCTGCTTGTCGCGACGACGTTCGGTTTCACCAATCGCCCGCTCCATCGAACCGGTCATGCGGTCGGCGTAGAGAATCGCCCGACCATTGAGGTTCCGCGCCGCGCGGCCAATGGTCTGGATCAGTGAACGCTCGGAACGCAGGAAACCTTCCTTGTCCGCATCGAGAATCGCTACCAGCGACACTTCCGGCATGTCCAGACCTTCACGCAGAAGGTTGATGCCGACCAGCACATCGAACGTACCAAGGCGCAGATCGCGGATGATTTCGACGCGCTCCACCGTGTCGATGTCCGAGTGCAAATAACGCACGCGCACGCCGTGATCGGCAAGGTAATCGGTGAGGTCTTCGGCCATGCGCTTGGTCAGCGTAGTGACCAGCACGCGCTCTTCGATCGCTACGCGCTTGGAGATTTCCGACAGCAGATCGTCGACCTGCGTCAGCGCCGGACGCACTTCAATCTGCGGATCGACCAGCCCGGTCGGACGCACCAGTTGCTCGACCACGCGCCCGGCGTGCTCGGCTTCGTAGTTGCCCGGCGTCGCCGAAACGAAAATGGTCTGCGGGCTCACCCCTTCCCACTCATCGAAACGCATCGGCCGGTTATCCAGTGCGGACGGTAGGCGGAAACCATATTCGACGAGGGTTTCCTTACGCGAACGGTCGCCCTTATACATCGCGCCAACCTGCGGCACGCTGACGTGGGATTCGTCGATCACCAGCAAGGCATCCGCCGGCAGATAATCATAAAGGGTTGGCGGCGCGGCACCGGCCGGACGTCCGGACAGATAGCGCGAGTAGTTTTCGATACCGTTGCAGTAACCCAGTTCGAGGATCATCTCCAGGTCGAAACGGGTGCGCTGTTCAAGGCGCTGAGCCTCGACCAGTTTGTTGTTGCTGCGCAGGTATTCGAGGCGTTCCTGCAATTCAACTTTGATGTGTTCGATGGCGTCGAGCAGGGTTTCCCGAGGCGTCACGTAGTGGCTCTTCGGATAGAAGGTGAAGCGCGGCATTTTGCGGATGACTTCGCCGGTCAGCGGATCGAACGCGGAAATGCTTTCGACCTCGTCATCGAACAACTCGATGCGGATCGCTTCCAGATCGGATTCCGCCGGGTAAATGTCGATCACGTCGCCGCGCACACGGAAGGTCGCGCGGGCGAAATCCATATCGTTGCGGGTGTATTGCAGATCGGCCAAACGGCGCAGCAGTGCGCGCTGATCGAGTTTGTCACCGCGATCGACGTGCAAGACCATTTTCAAATAGGTTTCCGGGCTACCGAGACCGTAGATGCACGATACCGTGGTGACGATGATCGCGTCTTTTCGCTCCAGCAACGCTTTGGTCGCGGACAGGCGCATCTGCTCGATGTGGTCGTTGATCGACGCATCCTTCTCGATGAAGGTGTCGGACGACGGCACATAGGCTTCGGGCTGGTAGTAGTCATAGTAGGAAACGAAGTATTCAACGGCGTTGTTCGGGAAGAACGCCTTGAACTCGCCGTATAACTGCGCGGCGAGGGTTTTGTTCGGCGCCAGCACCAGCGTCGGACGCTGAATCTGCGAGATGACATTGGCGATGCTGAAGGTCTTGCCCGAGCCGGTCACACCGAGCAGCGTCTGGTGCGCCAGCCCGGCTTCGATACCCTCGACCAATTGGCGGATGGCTTCCGGCTGGTCGCCGGCGGGCTCAAAGCGAGTGACGAGCTGGAATTCGGACATATACACCTCTGGGATCGCGGCGTTCCGCGCAAAGCGGAGCACCACGGGGACAACCGCAAACGACCGGTGTCGCGCAAGAAAAAACCTGGATTGTGCTCAATGTGGTGGCGATTGCCTCTGCTTTCAAGGCAAACGTCCTACATCCGGTAAAGTCTCTGACACGGCCAATCGACTAACGGTCAAGAAATAATCGCAAAAACTTACCTGAAAAGCCGAATCGCCTGTCGCCATTGCTCGCAAATGGCCTCTATACTAGCTCCCCGTTTGTGCACCGCTCTAGTGCATTCGGCTGGAGCGCCACACGTCCCTCCACTATCCATTCAGAGCCGCCGTAATAATGAGCCTGTTCTCCGCTGTCGAAATGGCACCCCGCGATCCAATCCTGGGCCTCAACGAAGCATTCAACGCCGATACCCGGACCACCAAGGTCAACCTGGGCGTTGGCGTTTACTGCAACGAAGAGGGGCGAATTCCACTTCTGCGCGCCGTTATTGAAGCCGAGACGATTCGCGTCGCTCAACACGCTTCGCGCGGTTACCTGCCGATCGATGGCATCGCTGCCTACGACCAGGCCGTGCAGAAACTGCTGTTCGGCAATGACTCGCCGCTGATCAGCGCCGGTCGCGTCATCACCACTCAGGCCGTCGGCGGTACTGGCGCCCTGAAAATCGGTGCTGACTTCCTCAAGCAACTGCTGCCGAACGCCGTCGTGGCGATCAGCGACCCGAGCTGGGAAAACCACCGCGCGCTGTTCGAAACCGCCGGTTTCCCGGTGCAGAACTACCGTTACTACGACGCTGCCACCCACGACGTTAACCGTGCCGGCATGCTCGAAGACCTCAACGCCCTGCCGAACGGCTCGATCGTTATCCTCCACGCTTGCTGCCACAACCCGACCGGCGTCGACCTGACCCCGGCGGACTGGAGCAACGTGCTGGAAGTGGTTAAAGCCAAAGGTCACGTGCCGTTCCTCGACATGGCGTACCAGGGTTTTGGCGACGGTATCGACGAAGACGCCGCCGCTGTGCGCCTGTTCGCTGAATCCGGCCTGACTTTCTTCGTCTCGAGCTCGTTCTCCAAGTCGTTCTCGCTGTACGGCGAGCGCGTTGGCGCACTGTCGATCATCAGCGAATCGAAAGAAGAAAGCGCGCGCGTGCTGTCGCAAGTCAAACGCGTGATCCGCACCAACTACTCCAACCCGCCGACCCACGGTGCAAGCATCGTCGCTGCGGTGTTGAACAGCCCGGAACTGCGTGCACAGTGGGAAGCGGAACTGGCGGAAATGCGTCAGCGCATTCGCGGCATGCGTGAGCAGATGGTTGCCCTGCTGGCCGAGAAAGCCCCGGGCCGCGACTTCAGCTTTGTGGGTCGTCAGCGCGGCATGTTCTCCTACTCGGGCCTGACCACTGAACAAGTGCATCGCCTGCGAAACGAGTTCGGCATTTACGCACTGGATACCGGCCGTATCTGTGTGGCCGCGCTGAACCAGAGCAACATCAAGGCTGTAACGGACGCGATCGTTCAGGTCATCTGATAACGCTGCGTGATGAAAAACGGGAAGCCTTGGGGCTTCCCGTTTTTTATTTGTCCGAAGGAATGCAACATTCCCTCTAAACTGCACACAAATCCAAATTGTAGGAGCAAAGCTTGCTCGCGATAGCGGTGGTTCAGCCAGTGATGATGGCGACTGACCAGACGCCTTCGCGAGCAAGCTCTGCTCCTACAGGTTATGAGTCAACCTGCGAATTCTGCGAGAAACCAAATGAAAAACGACAACCTGCGCGCCGACCGTGACGATCTGGATGATTTCATCCCCCGCGCCTCGGCCAAACGCGAAAAAAGCCTGGTGCTGCAAGTGGCGGCCGGGGTGTTTCTTGGCGGTCTGGTGCTGTGGCTGGTGCAACTGGCAGCCACGGCGGCTTACGCCAAACTGATGCTCGGCACCATTACCTTCGGCAGTTAAGCCAATTCGGTGGCGCGCTGACTGGCGGCATCGTCATACGCGACGTACAGCGATTCGGCGATCTGGCTCTTGATCGCCTTGGCGCTTTCCAGACCGAGGACAAAACCTTCGGCTTTGCCGCCAGCGCGATTCAGTTCTTCAGCGGTGCCGGCCTGAGTGATCGCATCGAGGAGTTTTTCGGCGTGAGGGCCGACGCCTTTCGGCAGGCTGATTTGCGCGATGCTCATGCGAACACCTCGCTGTTGCGGGACTGACAGATCATGTGATGCATGGCGCGTACCTTTTCGGCGGATGGCCGGTAGCGCGTGTTACCACTTCCGGGCGGCCATGGTAGACCTCTGGCGAGAATCTGGTAACCGCCAATCGCTGACAAACCACCATTCATCCCGGCAAATCGTTCAATTTCACAATCGGCGCTTGACTTCTCTTTTTGAATCAGTAACATACGCACCAATTCCGCAATAGCTCAGTTGGTAGAGCAAATGACTGTTAATCATTGGGTCCCTGGTTCGAGTCCAGGTTGTGGAGCCAAATAGCAAAGCCCCTGAATCGAAAGATTCAGGGGCTTTTTTGTGGGCGTTCGAAAAGATCAAAAGATCAAAAGATCGCAGCCTTCGGCAGCTCCTACAGGGGATAGGTGTTTTCATGTAGGAGCTGCCGAAGGCTGCGATCTTTTGATCTTCAAACAAAAAGGGCCGATCTGATTAACAGATCGGCCCTTTTCCATTCAGCTACAGCGGTCAGACATGCTCGCTGCTTTTCACCTGCACTTTCGGCGCGCCATGGCCGTGGTCGTGATCATCCGGCTCGATCACCGGCACTTCATTGCCGTCGCAATCATGCAGTTTGCCGTCGCTGAAGTAATCGCCTTCGCGCAGCGCATCCAGATCGCGATAACGCAGAGTCCGCTCTTCCGCCGCCGCAAACACCGACTGTTGATCGGAGTTGCCGGTGGTGAAATGGTTGAACGCCAGGTTCAGCAGGATCGCCATGATCGCCGACGAGCTGATGCCCGAGTGGAAAATGGTCGCAAACCAGCTTGGGAAGTGATCGTAGAAGTTCGGCGCGGCGATCGGGATCATGCCGAAACCGATCGAGGTGGCGACGATGATCAGGTTGACGTTGTTGCGATAATCAACCTTCGACAGCGTACGAATACCACTCGCTGCCACAGTGCCGAACAGCACGATACCGGCGCCGCCGAGTACCGAAGTCGGTACCGCTGCGATAACCCGACCCATGAACGGCAGCAAGCCAAGGATCACCAGGAACACGCCGCCGGTGGCCACTACATAACGGCTCTTGATCCCGGTGACCGCCACCAGACCAACGTTCTGGGCGAAAGCGCTCTGGGTGAACGAACCGAAGATCGGCGCAAACATACTCGACAGCATGTCCGCACGCAGACCGTTGCCCAGACGCTTGGAGTCGACCTTGGTGCCGATGATTTCACCGACCGCCAGAATGTCCGCCGAGGTTTCCACCAGCGTCACCATGACCACGATGCACATCGACAGGATCGCAGCGAAGTGGAAGGTCGGCATGCCGAAGTGGAACGGCGTCGGGAAGCCGAACATCGGCCCGGTGGTGACGTTGGAGAAATCCGCCATACCGAGGAACACCGCCAATATCGTACCGATCACCATGGCCAACAGGATCGACAGACGCGAGATGGTAGAGCTGCCGACTTTGCTCAGCAGCAACACCAGCACCAGCGTCACTGCCGCCAGACCGATGTTTTGCATGCTGCCGAAGTCCGGCGCGTGGCTGTTGCCGCCCATCGCCCAGCGTGCGGCCACCGGCATCAGCGTCAAGCCGATGGTGGTGATCACGATACCGGTGACCAATGGCGGGAAGAACTTGGTGATGCGCGAGAACACCGGCGTGATCAGCAAGCCGATCAGCGATGCCGCAATGACGGCGCCAAGCACCGACTGGAAGCCGCCCTCCCCGCCACTGCTGACGATTGCGACCATGGTCGCCACGCCGGAGAACGACACGCCCTGTACCAGCGGCAACTGACAGCCAAAAAACGGTAGACCCAGGGTTTGCAGCAGCGTCGCCAGCCCCCCCGCAAACAATGAAGCAGCAATCAACAAACCAATGTCTGCCGGCGACAGGCCGGCCGCCTGGCCGATGATCAGTGGCACCGCAACGATACCGCCGTACATGGTCAGAACATGTTGCAGGCCGTAAGCCATATTCGCGCCGACCCCGAGATTTTCGTCCTCGGGCCGTTGGTGTGAAACATGGGGCGTTTTCATGGTGGGGGGTTCCCTGGTTTTTGTTATGCGCACACTGTATTCAATACTCAGGACAAATGTCCATAGAGTTGTATACAACTTGTCAGTCACAAAATGGATAGGTAGCCATCCAAGCTTCTAGTCCGCGCCTCGCAACACCTACAAATCCGGCAACACATCCCTGCCTGCATCTGCGCCAACGCCCACTAGGCTGAAGTGTTCATGGCGACCGACGGTGCGGTCGCGGTCTTTTTTATGCATATTAAATATGCATAATGATTTTGAGTATTTTGTTAAAGAGATTTAACCAATGAAAGACGAATATGACTTCTCCCAAGGCAAACGCGGCGCTGTGGCGTCGACCAAGGGCAAAACCCGGATCACCATCATGCTCGACGATGCCGTCATCGACGCCGCACGCACGGTGGCGGAGAACGAGGGGTTTGGTTATCAGACGGTGATCAACAACACGCTGCGCCATGCCTTGCTCGATGCCGAAAAGCACGACCAGGACGATCCGCTGCAATTCAGCAAAGGCATTACCGCCGCCGACCTCAAGAGTCTTGAGAAAAAATTGTCGGCAGCGGCCGGGGAAATTCGCCGGGTGCTGGAACCGGATGCCAAGCCTTAGGCTTTGGCCGGTACGATCATTCGTTCGAGGGAATGCCGTGTATGCGGCACGTCCGGCAGGTGAATGCCGAATTCCTGCTCCAGCAGTTCGATCAATGCCGCCACCTCGGTGATTTCGCGCCGCTCGCTGCTCGCGCCCATGCGATGAAGGGCGAAACTGCCGTTGTTCAATGTTTTGCGCCAGCCATCACCGGTACGCGCCGCCATCAGGCGCTGAGTAAACGGTGAGTCGGGGTGGGCCGAGACATACCAGTTGCCGATGGTGAAATCGATGTCTTCCTGGCGCTGTAGATCAAACAGATACATCGGCCGCCACTCGCCGGCGACGTTGGCTTGCAGCATGTAGCCATCGGCTTGTTTGTCGATGCGATAGGGTTCGTGCGGGGTGATTTGTTCTGCCTCGGTATCGAGAAGCAGCGGCGCGGTCGGCACCATGCCGCCGAAACCGACGTCGGTGATGTAGCGCACACCGTCCAGCGTGACCAGACTCAAGCGGTGCGTGCGCGCCGTCCAGCTGCCTTCCGGCTGATTCATCACCACACGGCCGCTGATGGCGCGAGCGTCGAAGCCCAGCTCAAGCAGCAGGGTGAAGAACAGATTATTCAGCTCATAGCAGTAGCCACCGCGACCGCCGAGCAGGATTTTTTCTTCAATGGACGGCAAATCGATCAGCACCGGTGCGCCAGTAATCGTCGCCAGATTCTCGAAAGGAAAGACCCCGGTGTGGCGCCATTGCAGCAGCCGCAAGTTTTCCAGCGTCGGCGCTGGCGGTGCATCAAAACCCAGGCGTTGCAGGTACAGCTTCAGGTTCGTCAGGCGTGGCTCGCTCATTGCTCAATCCTTTTGCATGGGGCCGCAGTTCACTGCGTTGATGGTCGCCATGTATACGGGATCAGCCACTGAGTTCGACAATTGATTTCGCCAATCGCCTGCTAGCGCTTTTTGCGTGAGCCGATGCGAATCCACGTTGGCGCATGGTCACTGGCGTGCGGTTCATTGCGCACCCACGCGTCTACGCCGGCCTCGTGCAGATACGGATTTAATGCCGGGTTGAGCAGCAGATGATCGATGCGCAAACCGGAATTGGTTTGCCAGTGTTGGCGGAAGTAATCCCAGAAAGTGTAGAGGCGATCCTCGGGATACAGATGCCGCAGCGAATCCGTCCAGCCTTGATCGAGCAAACGCTGATAACACTCGCGGCTCTCGGGTTGCAGCAGCGCGTCCTTGAGCCATGAGCGGGTGTTGTAGATGTCCATGTCGGAGGGCACGACGTTGTAATCACCGGCCAGCACCACCGGGTGATCGCTGCTTTGCAGGTCTTTCGCATAGCTGATCAACCGTTCGAACCACGCCAGTTTGTAATCGAATTTCGGCCCCGGCTGCGGATTGCCGTTAGGCAGGTACAGGCAACCGACCAGCACGCCGTGCACCGCCGCTTCCAGATAACGGCTGTGCTTGTCGTCGGGATCGCCCGGTAAACCGCGACGGCTCTCCAGCGGCTGCGCATCTCGGGCAAGAATCGCCACACCATTCCACGCCGCCTGACCTTGCCAGATCGCCCCGTAACCGGCGGCTTCCAGCTCGGCGGCGGGGAATGCCGAATCGACCGATTTGAGTTCTTGCAAGCAGGCGATGTCGGGTTGCTCGCGTTTGAGCCAGTCCAGCAGATTCGGCAAACGCGCGCGTAAACCGTTGACGTTGTAGGTGGCGATCCGCAGGTTTTTCATCGGCTGAGGCTCCTGCCCGTGGGCTGTGAAAATTGTGACCGCGTGAACATCGCAGCGGTTGCATCGGATCCGTCCGCTGCGGCGTAATAGGCGCTCGCCCTTCGCCCGCTCTGCCGAGACCTGAATCCCATGCCAACCACGCTGCAAGGCCAGCGCATCCTTCTGCGCCCGCTTGAGTACTCCGATGCCGCCGCCCTGCTCCATGCGGCTGCCGACGGCGAATTGTGGAACCTCACCGTGACCGTTGTGCCGTCGGCCAGCACCGTCGACAGCTATCTGAAAAAGGCCCTCGACGGCCGCGAGGCCGGCACGGTGATGCCGTTTGTCATTGTGTTGAAGGACACCGGCGAGGTGAT
The DNA here is from genome assembly GCF_044750025.1 of Pseudomonas sp. NPDC088885. Lineage (NCBI taxonomy): Bacteria > Pseudomonadati > Pseudomonadota > Gammaproteobacteria > Pseudomonadales > Pseudomonadaceae > Pseudomonas > Pseudomonas sp. NPDC088885. The sequence goes on from NZ_JBIVJB010000007.1 coordinate 25,929, forward strand.
CGGCTCAACACGTTTCTGGAAGATCGATCCGATCAATCGCAAGCTGGAAATCGGCAGCAGCTGGATCTCGGCGAGCTGGCAGAAATCCTTCGTCAACACCGAAGCCAAATACCTGATGCTGGGCCACGCCTTCGAAGTGCTGGATTGCGTGCGTGTGCAGTTCACCACCGACGAGAACAATCAGAAATCACGCCAGGCGATCCTGCGTCTCGGCGCGCAGCAGGAAGGTATCGTCCGTCATGAACGGATCATGCCGGACGGGCGCAAACGCAACTCGGTGCGTTTCAGCATCATCGACGACGAATGGCCGCAAGTGCGCGCGCACCTGGAACAGAAACTCGCCGCCTACGCGTAAAACATTCAGGCGCGACTGCGCAGCCATTGCAGGAAGCCTTTTTTCGCCACCACCACCGGCGCTTCCTCGGTCAGCGATTGCGCCTTGTGCAGGCGATAATCGAGCAAGGTTTTCATCGCATCGCTGATATCGTGGCGAGCGTCGAGACACGGCTTCAGGTAAGTCTTTTCGATGCGATAAAGGGCGCAGAAGGTTTTCGCGGCAAACTTGGCCGGCACCGAGGAATCGGAAAGGATGCCCGCCTCGCCGATCACTTCGCCCGGGCCCATGCGCCCTGACTCGAACGGCGTGCCGTGGCGGGTCAGCGTCACTGTGACCACGCCCGACTCGATGATGAACAAGTGATCGCTGACCTCCCCCGCCTCCAGGATCGTCTCGCCAGTGCGGAAATTTTGCAGGGTCATGTTCTGGCTGAAGGTTTCTTTCTCTTCCTGACGCAGCGTCGAGAAGATCGGCGAACTGTCGAGCAATGCCCGTGGCCGCGACAGGTTGGCCGGCGCACCGGTTTCATTGCTCGACAGCAAACTCACCCCGGACGCCTGCAAGTGCCGGTACGCCAGATCAAACAGCTGATTGCGCACCACGCGTTTCTCGCCCATCGACGCGACGAAACCGCTGATCTCGTAATCCGCGCCACTGCTGCCGGAGCTTTTCAGCGCGACACTCGGCGCCGGGTTGTCGAGCAATTGCCGACAGCCCTGCATCGCCCGCTCCAGCGATTCGATCACTGAACTGGGCCGCGCATGCGGGCTGACCTGCACGCTGACCGCGACGCCGAACATATTGCTCGGCCGACTGAAGTTGATGATCTTCGCCTTGGCTGCCAGCGAGTTGGGTATCACCGCCATGCTGCCCTGACTGGTTTGCAGGCGCGTGGCACGCCAATCGATATCGGTGACCCGACCTTCGGTGCCGTCGATGGAAATCCAGTCATCCAGTTGATAAGGCTTGGTGGTGTTGAGGACGATCCCGGAGAACACATCGCTGAGCGTGCTCTGCAGGGCCAGGCCGACGATGATCGCCAAGGCGCCGGACGTCGCCAGCACGCCTTTGACCGGCAGATCCAGCACGTAGGCCAGCGCCGCGATAATCGCGATAAGGAAAATTACGGCGCCGAGCAAATCCTGCAACAACCGCCCGGTGTGGCCGACCCGTTGCATCATCACCGCGCCGATCAACACCGTCAGGGTGCGCGCGCCAAACAGCCACCAGCCAATCTGCAACCCGGTCGCCGCCAGGTGCAGCGGCACGTTGTCGACCCACGGCGCGGGCTCCATCGGGTTGAGGCCTTCGTTGAACAGCAAGATGCTGAACAGGGTAAAAATCAGCACGCGCACCAGCAGTTTCCACTCGCTGCCACGGGAACTGATCAGGCGCCACAGACCGAGATCAAGGAGGATCAGGACCAACGCGCAAAACAACGGATGTTCGGTCAGCAGAGACAGCATCAAACAACTCCGACGGGGGCCAATCGCGAGAAGATCGCACAGATTGGGGAGAGTGTAGGAGCAATTGATTTCACAGCATGAACACACCCGCAAAAAACCCACAAAACCCTGTAGGAGCCGAGCTTGCTCGCGAAGGCGGTGGGTCAGCCAATCCAGCTTTGACTGGTCTACCGCTTTCGCGAGCAAGCTCGGCTCCTACAAGGTTTGCGGGTGGCGCGGGTTATTTATCGTTGGTCAGGCTGTTATAGCTGGTGAACAGGTTGCGGTAGTCCGGGATGTGGTTGGAGAACAGCGTGCCCAGCCCTTCAACGTCGTTGCGCCAGTCGCGGTGCAGCTCGCAGGCCAGACCGAACCAGGTCATCAACTGCGCACCCGCGCTGGACATACGATTCCACGCCGATTCGCGGGTCAATTCGTTGAACGTGCCCGAGGCATCGGTGACCACGAACACATCAAAACCTTCCTCTATCGCCGACAGCGCCGGGAACGCCACGCAGACCTCGGTCACCACGCCAGCAATGATCAGTTGCTTCTTGCCCGTCGCCTTGATCGCCTTGACGAAATCTTCGTTATCCCAAGCGTTGATCTGGCCTGGACGAGCGATGTACGGCGCATCCGGAAACAGCGCTTTCAACTCAGGCACCAGCGGGCCGTTGGGGCCGGTTTCGAAACTGGTGGTGAGGATTGTCGGCAGTTTGAAGTACTTGGCCAGATCGGCCAGCGCCAGCACGTTGTTCTTGAATTTGTCCGGATCGATATCGCGCACCAGCGACAGCAGCCCGGCCTGGTGATCGACCAGCAGCACCGCAGCGTTGTTCTTGTCCAGACGTTTGTATTGAGTGGTCATTGCAGTAATCCTCGCGGGGTGTAGAGGCCGACGGGGGCCGGCCTCAGGAGACTCGATCAGCGCTGGGAATCCAGCACTTCGTGTTCGTTCGCGACTTGCTGAGCCTTGAGGTAGCTCTCGATCAGCAATTGATAATGCGGCATGGCCTGGGCGTAGACGGCCGCCCACTGCTCGGCATCGGGACGGTTCCACGAGCCTTGCAGCTCGGAAAGCGTAGCCATGATGTCGATCGGCACCACCCCGGCCTGGGCCAAACGGGCAACTGTCAGATCAGTGGCCAGTTTGGAGTGATTACCGGACGCATCGACCACGGCAAAGACCTTGTAGCCTTCGTGCACGGCAGCGATGGACGGGAACGCCAGGCAGACGCTGGTTAGCGTGCCGGCGATCACCAACGTTTTCTTGCCAGTGGCTTTGACTGCCGCGTGAAACTCCGGGTTATCCCACGCGTTGATTTCGCCCTTGCGCGCCACGTATTGCGCATGCGGCGCGGCTTCGTGAATTTCCGGAATCAACGGCCCGTTCGGCCCTTGCGGCACGGAGGCGGTGGTGATCACCGGCATCTTCAGCAGGGTCGCCGCTTTCGCCAGCGCTACGGCGTTGGCGCGCAGTTGCGGCACGTCCATGTCCTTGACGATCTGGAACAGACCGCTCTGGTGGTCGATCAGCAGCATGGCTGCGTCGCTGGCATCGATGGTCGGTTTCTGGCCGTCGAAGTTCGCGGCATTGACAGTGTTCATGTGCGTGTCCTCTTTTCTTTAGGCAACAGCCATCCCTGGCCTTCGAACCGGCCTACGCGTCCTGTGTAGAGCGGAGTGGTTGTGCGTTAAGCGTGCATCTGGCCGAAGCGGCCGGACTGGAAGTCGGCGAAGGCCTGGTGGATTTCCTGCTCGGTGTTCATCACGAACGGGCCGTGGCCGACGATCGGTTCGTCGATCGGTTCGCCGCTGAGCAACAACACCACCGCGTCTTGGCTGGCTTCGAGGGTCAGCTGCTTGCCATCACGTTCGAACAGCGCCAACTGCCCTTCGCGCACCGATTCCACACCGTTGACCTGCACCGAGCCTTTCAATACCACCAGCGCGGTGTTGCGGCCTTCGTGCAGATCCAGCGTCAGCAACTTGCCGGCGTTCAGACGCAGATCCCACACGTCGATTGGCGTGAACGTGCGCGACGGGCCGGTGTGGCCATCGAACTCACCGGCGATCAGGCGCAGGCTGCCGGCGTTGTCCTTGAGCGCGATGCTCGGGATGTCGCTGTCGAGAATAGTCTGGTAGCCCGGCGCGGCCATTTTGTCCTTGGCCGGCAGGTTGACCCACAGCTGCACCATTTCCAGTTTGCCGCCGGTTTTGGCGAAGTCATCCGAGTGAAACTCCTCGTGGAGGATCCCGGACGCCGCCGTCATCCATTGCACATCGCCCGGGCCGATGACGCCGCCACTACCGGTCGAATCGCGGTGCTGCACTTCACCGTCATAAACGATAGTCACCGTTTCGAAACCACGGTGCGGATGCTGACCAACGCCACGACGTTCGGTCGTCGGCGTGAAATCGGCAGGGCCGGCGTGATCGAGCAGCAGGAACGGGCTGATGTGTTTGCCCAGGTTGTCGTAGGAAAACAGCGTGCGAACCGGGAAACCATCGCCGACCCAATGGCCGCGTGGGCTGGTGTAGATACCGATGATGTTTTTCATGGTTGTCTCCAATTGGGGTGAGTGATGCGATGGATTAAGCTTAAATCCATGACCATTAATGCACTAGACTGCAAAAATCAGCCTTAGCGTTCTATCTGGAGAACGATGGTGGAAGACCTCAACACCCTTTACTACTTCACCCAAGTAGTCGAACACCATGGATTCGCCGCCGCCGGGCGTGCGCTGGACATGCCCAAATCGAAGCTCAGCCGGCGCATTGCCGAGCTGGAAGAACGCCTCGGCGTACGCCTGCTGCACCGCACCAGCCGCCATTGTTCGCTGACTGAAATCGGCCAGGCTTATTACCAGCGTTGTCTGGCCATGCGCATCGAAGCCGAAAGCGCCGCCGAACTGATCGAACGCAACCGCTCCGAGCCGCAAGGGCTGGTGCGCCTGAGTTGCCCGACGGCGCTGCTCAACTCGTGGGTCGGGCCGATGCTCACGCGCTACATGCTCAAGTATCCGCTGGTTGAGTTGTTCATCGAGAGCACCAATCGTCGCGTCGACCTGATTCACGAAGGTTTCGATATCGCTCTGCGCGTGCGCTTTCCGCCACTGGAAAACACCGACATGGTGATGAAGGTGCTGGGCAACAGCATGCAATCGGTGGTGGGCAGTCCGCAGTTTGTTGAACGCCTGTCGTCACCGCCCTCGCCCGCTGACCTCAACGGTTTGCCGAGCCTGCATTGGGGCGCGGCGCAGCGTGAGTATCAGTGGGAATTGCTCGGGCCGAATGGCAACACGGCGCTGATCCGGCACACGCCGCGCATGGTTACTGATGATTTGATTGCGTTACGTCAGGCAGTGATTGCCGGGGTCGGCGTGGCGCATTTGCCGAGTGTGGTGGTGCGCGAGGACATTGCCGCCGGGCGCGTGGTGGAGTTGATTCCGGGGTGGGCACCGAAGTGTGGGGTGGTGCATGCGATCTTTCCGTCGCGGCGGGGGTTGTTGCCGTCGGTGCGGACGTTGATTGATTTTCTCGGCGAGGAATTTGCGCGTAGCGACATTGCGTGAATCGGCGGAGCGCGCTTCGCGAGCAAGCTCGCTCCCACAGGGATTTATGTTGGTAATGAATGTTGTGTACACCCCCAAATCCTGTGGGAGCGAGCTTGCTCGCGAAGAGGCCAGTCCAGACAACACAAAACTCAAATGTGATTCATGACTTCTGCTCAACACTGCTTTGCCCCGGCAGCGGTTTTTCTCAAGGATGCACACGCGGATACTCGACCCCATCCCCACTGCATCCCTTGGAGTCCTTCATGTCTGTTCCCGCTTTCGGCCTCGGTACCTTTCGCCTGCAAGGCCAGGTGGTCATTGACTCGGTGAGCACCGCCCTCGAACTCGGTTACCGCGTCATCGACACCGCGCAAATTTATGAAAACGAAGCCGACGTCGGCCAAGCCATCGCCGCCAGCGGCATCCCCCGCGAAGACCTGTTCATCACCAGCAAAATTTGGATCGCCAACTTCGCCAAAGATCGCCTGATCGACAGCCTCAAAGAGAGCCTGCAAAAACTGCAAACTGACTACCTCGACCTGACGCTGATCCACTGGCCATCGCCGGAAGACCAAGTGCCCGTCGAAGAATTCATGGGCGCTCTGCTGGAAGCCAAACGTCTGGGCCTGACCCGGCAGATCGGCGTGTCCAACTTCACCATCGACCTGATGAAGCAAGCCATCAAAGCCGTCGGCGCCGACAATATCGCCACCAACCAGATCGAACTGCACCCGTACCTGCAAAACCGCGCGGTGGCTGAGTTCGCCAAACGCCAGGGCATTCACATCACCTCGTACATGACCCTCGCTTACGGCGAAGTCTTGAAGGATCCGGTGATCGAGCAGATCGCTGCACGCCTGCAAGCCACTCCGGCACAAGTCACGCTGGCCTGGGCCATGCAATCGGGTTACGCGGTGATTCCGTCGTCGACCAAGCGCGCCAACCTGCAAAGCAACCTCGGCGCCACCGCCCTCAAGCTGAACGATGCCGACATGGCGCAAATCGCCACGCTGGATCGTGGCCACCGTCTAACCAGTCCGAAAGGCATTGCGCCAATCTGGGACTGATCGCTCAGGCCTGAAGCCGTTGCGCGAGACCTTGCATGGCCTCGCGCAATGCACTGGCGCTCACGCCTAGCGTTGCGCTTTCAGCATCGCGGCAGGCGTGTTCGAGGTCGGTACACGCCGACACCACGCGCGCGGCGCCGACCATTTGTGCACCGCCCTTGATGTGATGGGCCAGATCGCGCAACCCGCCACGGTCAGGTGTTTGCAACAGATCGTCGAGGCGCAGCAAATCGGCGTGCAGGCTGTTCAGTACTTCTATACGCAGGTGTGCGATGAGGGCGCGGTTATTCCCCGCCAACTGCTCCAGTGCGCTGAGGTCGAACTCAGCCAGCGGCGGATTCTCTGATCGCTCGATACCTGGCTCAATGTGGCTGGCACCGCTCAACGCCACACTCAGATCGTGCAAACGAATCGGTTTGAACAGGCAATCGTCCATGCCCGCTGCGAGGCAACGGGCTCTTTCCTCGACCAGCGCATTGGCCGTAAAACCAATAATCAAACGTCGACCGACACCTGCGAGCGCTTCGTCCTGACGAATCGCGCGCGCCAGTTCATAACCGCTGCGCCGGGGCATGTTGCAGTCGGTGATGAGCACGTCAAAAGGTTGCTCGCGCCACAGTTTCAAGCCCTGCTCGCCGTCTTCAGTGTCGACCGTCCGGTGCCCCAACTCACTGAGTTGCCAACACAGCAACAAGCGGTTCACCGGGTGATCGTCCACCACCAGAATGCTCAGCGATTGCACGGGTTCGGAGGCGATTGGCGTGGGCGCATGGTTTTGTTCGAGCGCTTCCAGCAACGCCACCTCAAGGCGAACGGTGACTCGCGTGCCGACGCCGGGTTTGCTCTCGAGTTGCAACTCGCCGCCCATCATTTCGCACAGGCTGCGACTGATGACCAAGCCCAACCCCGAACCACTGCGCGCCGCATGCGGGTCATTGCCGGCCTGCACAAATGGACTGAACAAACGCTGCCTGTCTTCAGGGCTGATGCCAATGCCGCTGTCTTCGATAATCACGCAGACCGCCAGTTGTCCGGCCTCCAAAGCATTCACGCGCAGTTGCAAACTCACTTCGCCGGTCTCGGTGAACTTGATCGCATTGCTTAGCAGATTGGACAGCACCTGCTTGAACCGCGTCGGATCAATCAGCACATCAACGTCGCTGCCAGCCTCTAGATCAAGGTGCCAGAGCAAGCGTTTCTGTCGCGCCAACCCTTCAAACACTCGGCACACCGACCCCACCAGCTCACGCAGGTTCGCGCGTTCGGGCGCCAGCGACAAATGCCCCGATTCAATCCGCGCAATATCAAGAATGTCGCCAATCAGCGCCAGCAATTGCTGCCCGGCACTGGATGCGACCTGAATCGCCAAGCGATCAGTCACGCCCTCCTCCGCACGTTTCAGCGCCAGTTCAAGCATGCCGATCAAGGCGTTCATCGGCGTGCGGATTTCATGACTCATGGTCGCCAGAAACGTGGTTTTCGCGCGATTGGCATCGTCGGCCACGTCCTTGGCCTCCTGCAATTGCTGCAACCATTGCTGACGTTGACGGATCTGCCGGCGCTGAAAACCGATCCACGCCAGCGCCAATAACAGCAACACCGCCGCACCGATAAAGCCGCGCAGAATTTCCCCGCGATGACGCAGCCAATAGCTGTCATCGACCACCATGTCATGGCTCCAGCGGCCGACCAGTTCATCGATTTCCTGCGGTGCGATGCTCAGCAATGCCTTGTTCAGAATCGACTGAAGCTCAGCCGCCTGCGGCACCGTAGCCAAGGCGATTCTGGCGGGTTGATCACCGACTGTGGTGACAATGCGCACGCGCTCACGGTAATGACGGGCGATCAGATAACGCGCCACCAGCAACGAACTCAGGGTCGCGTCTGCCTGGCCTTTACCGATCATGTCCATGCCCGCCGCCGGGCTGGGCACCTCGACCAACTTCACTTGCGGTGCATGCTCGAGCAAATACCCACGCAACGGATGCCCGCGATAAATCGCCAGGCGTTTGCCGGCCAGATCATCGAGGCTGCGCGGGCTGTCCACACCTGCTGCCGTGACCAGCACGAACGGATTGCTCAGATACGCTCGGGTAAAGCGCAATTCGGCTTCACGCTCGCTGCTCGGCGTCACCACTGGCAGCACATCGAGTTCGCCAGCCTTGAGTTGCTCGATCTGTTTATCCAGCGATCGTCCGCGCACCACCTCGAACGTCAGGCCGCTGCGCTGACTGATCAGATTCAACAACGGCGCCGCGAGCCCGCTGAGGCGACCCTTGGAATCAAAAAACGACAGCGGCGCAAAATCATCGATAACGCCGACCCGCACAAGCGGATGCTGGTCGAGCCAGCGCTGTTCTTTAGCACTAAGGCGTACTTGCGACTGCTCGGCCATTTCCGCGCGCCCGGCGCTCCAGCGTTGCTCGATGATCTGCCGTTGATGCAGGGGAATCGCGGCCAGTGCCTTGTCGATGATTCGCTTCAATCGCGCATCCGTGCGGCGCAGCGCGAAGCCGAACGGGTTGGCATCCAGCCCGGACGGCCCGGCCAGTTGCACGTCGTTGCGGTAATTGGTGTTGATCAGGTAGTTGGCGCTGATGACGTCGCCGAGGTACGAATCGTCCCTGCCGAACGCCACGGCGCCGAGCGCGTCCATGGCCGAGTGGTAAAGCTGAATATGCGTCTGTGGATAAAAGCCCTGCACGGTCGCCAGTGGCAAATAATCTTCGGCCATGGCCAGGCGTTTGCCGACAAGATCGGCCAGCGGCGCTTCTCCGAGCCGGGTCACCAGCATCGGCTGATCTTCGGCGTATGCGCGAGACAGCACCAGTTCAGGGTCAGCCAGTTCAAAATTGTTCGAGGTGCCGAGTACATCCAGCTCGCCCCGTTTGAGCGCGGTAATGGCCGCTTCCCGATTGGCGTAACGCAGCACTTCGACACGCATATTCAGCAGTTGCGCGAGCAGATCAGCGTAATCGGCGCTGAGCCCTTCCAGTTGATGGTGGTTGCGGGTCAATTCGAACGGCGGGTAGTCCGGCCCGGAAATGCCCATGCGCAATACAGGGTGCTGGCGCAGCCATTGCCGGTCGGTGCCGTCGAGCCGTACTTGAACATTCTCCAGCCGGGTTCGCGTGAGGATCTCCAGCGTCGTGGGCGCGGTCTCGGCCGATGCCATTAGCCCCCACGCCGACAACAGGATTAGAACCCAGCGGCCTATGCGCATCTGCGGCCTCTCAGATCAGGTGATTACGCTTGGCGAAGTCACGTAAGCGAACGGCAGAGCCGACGTCGAGTTTTGTCATCAAGCGGGTTTTGTAGGTGCTGACAGTCTTGTGGCTCAGGTGCATGTCTTCGGCGATGGCTTTGTTGGTTTGGCCCTGTGCGAGTTTTACGCAGATGCTCAGTTCGCGGTCCGAGAGCTGGTCAATCTGCTGTTTCTCGGTAAGTTGCAGGTTGTTTGAGGGCCTGAATTGATCGGGAAGTGCCTTGAAATAGGTGTATCCGGCCCGCAACGCCTGAATCGCTTTATGCAACTGTTCCAGCTGATTGGTCTTGGGTACAAACGCCATGGCGCCGGCGCGCAGGCACCGATCCTGATAAAAACGCGCATCTCGCGATGTGAAGACCAGCACCCGGCAGTCGAGATTGTTAGCCTTGATCCTTGCCAGTACTTCAAGTCCATCCAGGCCGGGCAAATTAAGGTCGAGTATCACCAGATCCGGCTGGTGCTGGCGAATCATCGCCAGCACCTCAAGACCGCTTGAGGTTTCCTGTACTTCATTGAAACCTTCACTTTTCAGCACAATTTTGATGGCCGCGCACACCACCGGATGATCGTCGACGATCAGCGCTGATTCCGACTTCATGAACACTCCCGATAGCCAGACATGACAATGGCGCCCCGCTGTCGTGTTGAGCGGACAGGGTGGCTGCGCAAAGACTGTTGCACGGGAACGACGGCGAATCTACCTGTCAGGTCTGACAGTTGCGGCCATTGAATATTTGTGTCTAAGCCTGACGCTTCAACGCTGGAACACGCATCAAGTCAGCGCAGGCTCCAGGTTTTGGCGCATCGGCCAGCGCCGCCAACTGCTCGATCATTCGCGCATTCGGCAGCACGCAATGGCTGATCTGCACATTATCCTGCGCAAAACCCGGAATCGCCCCTGATGGCACAGTAGGTTCGTTGTAGATCAAGGCGTGGCGAACATGCGGGTTATCGAGGAAAAACCCCAGCAGATCCAGTGAGCCAGCGGCCATTTCAGCGTTGATCACCACGACATCAAAGGGTTCGCAGCCGTAATCGACCAGGGTCAGCAGGTCGACCAGGCTCTGCACCGGAGCCACGCGGTAGTAGCCGAGGCCATTGAATGCACGCTCGATTTTCATGCGGTGAAAATGTTGCGGATCGGCGATCAGAATGCGCAGGGCTTTGTTGTTCATCGTAAACCTCACGGGTTAAACGGCTTCAAATGAATGCAAGCCTACGGAGGCCAAACGGAAGATTCTGTAGGACGGGTCCTAAAAAGACTGGCGGTAATTCCTTGATTCACGCGCTCGGCCACGCCAGGCCGGCGCCAACAAAGTGCCGCTATTCGGTGGTACTCGGACTCCAGAACGCCTGCACCACCAACGCTGACGTCGAGATCCGCGCGACCAGTGCATCCAGCTCATCGCCGTCCACCGACGTTGTCGCCAATGTCGCTTCGATCTCGATTTCGTCCGCACCGAAGGCATGCACGTCGACATCACTGGCCGGGTAATTACTGCGTTCCAGTTCAGCTTCGAGTAAAGCGAACACCGCCGTTTGCTGCGAACGCCGGGCGATAACGTAGACGATGTTGGTGACTTCCGCCGACACCACGTCCAGCGGCTGGCGGTTGATGTTGTTGACGATCGGCCGCAGCAAGGTATTCGCAGCGAGGATAAACAGCGTGCCGAGCACGGCTTCGGCGAGCAGGTCGGCGCCGGCGCAGGCGCCCACTGCCGCAGACGTCCACAGGGTGGCGGCGGTGTTGAGGCCGCGCACGTTGCCCTCTTCACGCATGATCACCCCGGCGCCGAGAAAACCGATGCCGGAGACCACGTAAGCGACCACACGCACCGCGCCTTCAGCGCCGGCGAGACGGTTGGCCATGTCGACGAAAATCGCTGCGCCGACGGCGACCAGCACGTTGGTGCGCAGGCCGGCGGTGCGTTGCCGGTACTGGCGTTCGAAGCCGATCAGGCCACCGAGGATGAACGCGGCGCTGAGGCTGACGAGGGTGTCTAGCAGTGAATCGAGGTTGAGGTTGTTGATGGCTTGCATCGTCATCTCCCTGAATACACACAAATCCCCCCTGTGGGAGCGAGCCTGCTCGCGAAAGCGGTGTGTCAGCCAACATGCATGGCACTGACATGACGCCTTCGCGAGCAGGCTCGCTCCCACAGGGGAACGGTGTTGGTGTTGCTGTTATTGCCAGCCGAAGCGGCGGATGTAGAAGCCTTTCACCGCTTGGGTCAGCGCCATGTACGCCAGCAGGATCACCGGCAGGAACACGAAGTACAGCGACGGCAGCGCCTGCAATTTGAAGTAGTGCGCCAGCGGCCCCATCGGCAGGAAGATGCCGACCGCCATGATGATTCCGGTCATCACCAGCAGCGGCGTGGCGGCACGGCTTTGCAGGAACGGAATCTTTGGCGTGCGGATCATGTGCACGATCAGCGTCTGGGTCAGCAACCCGACCACGAACCAGCCGGACTGGAACAGCGTCTGGTGATCCGGGGTGTTGGCATCGAAGACGTACCACATCAAGGCGAACGTGGTGATGTCAAAGATCGAGCTGATCGGGCCGAAAAACAGCATGAAGCGCCCGACGTCGCCCGGCTGCCAGCGTTGTGGTTTTTTGAGCATTTCCTCGTCGACGTTATCGAACGGAATGGCGATCTGCGAAATGTCGTAGAGCAGGTTCTGCACCAACAGGTGCATCGGCAGCATTGGCAGGAACGGAATAAACGCACTGGCGACCAGCACCGAGAACACGTTGCCGAAGTTGGAGCTGGCGGTCATCTTGATGTACTTGAGCATGTTGGCGAAGGTGCGCCGCCCTTCGAGCACGCCCTCCTCCAGCACCATCAGGCTCTTTTCCAGCAAGATGATGTCGGCCGCTTCTTTGGCGATGTCCACCGCGCTGTCCACGGAAATACCGATGTCGGCGGTGCGCAGGGCTGGCGCGTCGTTGATGCCGTCGCCCATGAAACCGACCACGTGGCCGTTGCCTTTAAGGATGCGCACGATGCGCTCCTTGTGCGACGGCGTCAGTTTGGCAAAGACATTGGTGGTCTCTACGGCCACCGCCAGTTCGGCATCGCTCATGCGTTCAACGTCGTTGCCCAGCAGCAAGCCTTGTTGCGCGAGGCCGACTTCACGGCAGATCTTCGCAGTCACCAGTTCGTTGTCGCCGGTCAGCACTTTCACTGCCACGCCATGTTCGGCCAAGGCTTTCAGCGCTGGTGCAGTGCTTTCCTTCGGTGGATCGAGGAACGCCACGTAACCAATCAGCGTCAGTTCTTGCTCATCGGCCAGGCTGTAAATTTCGCGACCTTCGGGCATCGAGCGAGCGGCCACGGCCACCACGCGCAAGCCTTCAGCGTTGAATGCTGCGGTGACCTGACGAATCTTGGTCAGCAATTCATCGCTCAAGGCTTCATCGACCTCGCCGTGACGCACGCGGCTGCACACCGCCAGCACTTCTTCCACCGCGCCTTTGCAGATCAGCTGATGCGGCTGGCCGCGCCCTTCGACCACCACCGACATGCGCCGACGATTGAAGTCGAACGGGATCTCATCGACCTTGCGAAACGCTGTGCCGACTTTCAGTTCGCGGTGGATTTCCACGTGTTCCAGCACCGCGACATCCAGCAGGTTTTTCAGGCCGGTCTGGTAGTAGCTGTTGAGGTAGGCCATTTCCAGCACGTCATCGGAATCGGCGCCCCAGACGTCGACATTACGCGCGAGGAAGATCTTGTCCTGCGTCAGCGTGCCGGTCTTGTCGGTGCACAGCACGTCCATCGCGCCGAAGTTCTGGATCGCATCGAGGCGTTTGACGATGACTTTTTTCCGTGACAGAAACACCGCGCCTTTGGCCAGCGTCGAGGTAACGATCATCGGCAGCATTTCCGGGGTCAGGCCGACAGCAATCGACAGCGCGAACAGCAGTGCTTCCGTCCAGTCACCCTTGGTGAAACCGTTGATGAACAGCACCAGCGGCGCCATGACGAACATGAAACGGATCAACAGCCAGCTGACTTTGTTGACGCCTTGCTGGAACGAAGTGACCGCGCGATCGGTTGCGCCAACACGTTGGGCCAGCGCACCGAAATAGGTGCTGTTGCCGGTGGTGAGAATCACCGCCACCGCAGTGCCGGACACCACGTTGGTGCCCATGAACAGGATGTTGTCCAGCTCCAGCGGATTGCGCGTGTCGCGATCAGCCTGACGCGGAAACTTCTCCACCGGCATCGATTCGCCGGTCATTGCAGCTTGGCTGACGAACAGATCCTTGGCGCTGAGCACGCGGCAATCGGCAGGAATCATGTCACCGGCCGAAAGCACGATCAGATCGCCCGGCACCAGTTGTTTGATCGGCAATTCGCTGCGTGGCGCGTCACGGCGCATCACGGTGGCGGTGTTGCTGACCATGGCTTTGAGTGCGTCGGCGGCCTGGTTGGATTTGCTTTCCTGCCAGAAGCGCAGCAGCGTCGACAGCACCACCATGGAGAAAATCACCACGGCTGCCTTGAGGTCTTCGGTCAGCCACGAGATCACCGCCAACAGGGTCAGCAGCAGGTTGAACGGGTTTTTGTAGCAGTGCCACAGGTGAATCCACCATGGCAGCGGCTGCTCGTGTTCGACTTCGTTGAGGCCATATTGCGCACGCAGCGCATCGACTTCGAAATCGGTGAGGCCATCGGAATGCGTGCCCAATGACGACAGCAGCACACCGCTGTCGCAATGCGCGGCATCGACCAGAGTGTTGGCCAGAGTGGGTGGGACTTCACGGCTGACCGTGGTGTCGTTGATCGATTCCAGCAACGCCAGGCGACGAAAGTGCCGGGCGATGTGGCGAGTGCGCAGGAAGCCTGCGAAAAATTCCTTGAGCGTAAGTTTCATGGCTGTTGCCCCTGTGGTCAGCCGGGAAACCGTCAAGCAGGTACGGCCGCGCCTCGTCCGCCGGAAAAACCGGCACGGCAAGGCTTGGCGCGCCGGTCAGAAAAGACAGGCGTGTCGATAGGGCTGCGATCACGACAATAAAGTCGAAACCACGCTCTGTTCAGCGTCGATGAGAAGGACGTCTAGCCATGGCCCAGGACGGGACATGCACGGGATGCCGCTGCTCGCTTTTACGGCGAGACAACGACAGAGAAAGTCTGCGCGTTATCTTGCCGAGAATCTGCCGGTTACCGAGACCGGCCGACAACTGTCACTCGAACAAGTACCCACTGTGGGTCTCCGCTATTGATGAAAACGCGCGAAGCTTACGCCCCGATGATTGGAGAGTAAACCCGCAAAAGGCAGTGCGTTGGGGAATGTGGGGGATGTTCAGGAAGGGTTCAGGATGATCGTTCCCACGCTCTGCGTGGGAATGCAGCCCGGGACGCTCCGCGTCCCTGTCGAAGGCCGAACGCGGAGCGTCCGTTGAGGCATTCCCACGCAGAGCGTGGGAACGATCTTGAATTTTCGGTGCTTTCGCTGGCCTCTTCGCGAGCAAGCCCACTCCCACATTGGATCTTCATCTGACACAAAATCTGTGTTCACTGAAAATCCCCTGTGGGAGCGGGCTTGCTCGCGAAGGCGGTATGTGAGGCGCTAAAAAATCAGCTGGCAGTTGCCAACAACAGATCCGCCACAGACCGATGCCCACGATTCTTGCCATGCTCATACAGCGAGCCGGCGATCTCGTCCGCACGAATCGGCAGCACTGACAGCAAGGTGTCGCTCAAACCATGGCTCGCCTGGCAGAAGCCCTGCATGTAGATGCCGGCCTTGCAGCGCTCGTCGGTGATGAGTTTGTAATTACGGTCGACCTCGAAATCACCGAGGTACTCTTCCAGCGGTGCCAGCAGTTTGCGGTGCATCTGCCGCTCGTAACCGGTGGCCAACACAACGGCGTCGTAATGGCGCACGGTGACTTCGCCGGTGGCGTTGTTGCGCACCGCCAGTTCGATACCGTTTTCAGTCGCAGTAGCGCTCTCGACTGTGGTCAGCGTACGGAACGCGTGACGGGCAATCCCGGAAACCTTCTGGCGGTAGAAGATGCCGTAGATGCGCTCGATCAGGTCGATGTCGACCACCGAGTAGTTGGTGTTGTGGTACTCGTTGACCAGACGCTCACGCTCGGCGCTGTTCTGCTGGAACACCAGGTCGGTGAACTCCGGCGAAAACACCTCGTTAACGAACGGGCTGTCGTCCGCAGGCTTGAGGGCCGAGCCGCGCAGGATCATGTCGACCTGCACCGACGGGAACGAGTCGTTCAGATCGATAAACGCTTCCGCCGCGCTCTGCCCGCCACCAATGATTGCGATGCTCATAGGCTGATTGTTCACGCACGGCTGCTTGGCCATTTGCGACAAATATTGCGAGTGGTGGAACACACGGCTGTCACCCTTCAGCGCTTTGAACGCTTCTGGAATACGCGGCGTGCCACCGGCGCTGACCACCACCGAACGGGTGGTGCGCACATGTTGCTGGCCGTCGCTGCCACGGGAAATCACGCGCAGCGCTTCAACCTGATGGTTGTGCAGCACCGGCTCGATGGTCAGCACTTCTTCGCCGTAACGGCTCTGCTCGGTGAACTTGCCGGCGACCCAGCGCAGGTAGTCGTTGTACTCCATGCGGCAAGGGTAAAAAGTGCCGAGGTTGATGAAGTCGACCAGACGGCCGTGATCCTTCAAGTAGTTGACGAACGAGTACGGGCTGGTCGGATTGCGCAGGGTCACCAGATCCTTGAGGAAGGAAATCTGCAACTCGCTCTGCGTCGACAGGGTGTTGCCGTGCCAGCTGTAATTGGCCTGCTTGTCGAGGAACAGCACATCCAGCTCGCCATGGATCGGGCCGCGCTCTTGCAGAGCGATGGCCAGCGCGAGGTTCGAAGG
This sequence comes from Pseudomonas sp. NPDC088885, assembly GCF_044750025.1. NCBI lineage: Bacteria > Pseudomonadati > Pseudomonadota > Gammaproteobacteria > Pseudomonadales > Pseudomonadaceae > Pseudomonas > Pseudomonas sp. NPDC088885. The sequence continues at coordinate 42,469 of NZ_JBIVJB010000007.1, forward strand.
GCCGAAACCGACGCCGATCAGGTCGTGAACGATGGGCGATGCAATTGCCTGAGTCATTTCCAGTGTCCTCTGGAGGAACCCCTCAACAAGGGGCATGGAGAGCCTAAGTGACCTGACCGGCCTTGAGCAGGACAGCAGGTCGTCTGTTGAGTAGGAACGAGGACAGTGAAATAAAATTTAACGAAGTCGGCTCAATGGGCATCCCATTGCTTGATCCGCACGCGGCAATGTTTCATCGCATTGACGATGTGTTTTTCCACCAGCGCCTTGGAAATGCCCAGCTGTTCGGCGATTTCCGGGTGCGACAGGCCTTCGATCTTGCGCAGCAGAAAACTGTCGCGACACAGCGGCGGCAGTTCTGCCAACGCGCGCTGGAGCATTTCCAGACGCTGGCCGTGATCGAGAGTGCTGTGGGGCGACGGGGTGAAATAGCGCTCTTCGTTGTCGAGCACATCGAGTGACTCGACTTGGCGCAAGGCGTTGCGCCGATGGTCGTCGATGACCAGATTCAGCGCCGTGCGATAAAGAAATGCACGCGGTTGCTCGATCGGGGTATCGCTGGAACGTTCCAGCACCCGCAGATAGGCGTCATGCACCACATCTTCGGCAATCTGACGATTGCCGAGCTTGGCGTTGAGGAAACACACCAGCTCGCGATAGTAGTTTTCCAACATGACTCCCGGCCGCAAACGTGCGGTTTCTGTCCTTGAGCACACCGATTGACGACGGCGTGAAACGCAGTAGCAAGATAGTGGCAACTTGAGGTGCGTAATTTATAGTAATTCTCATATAGATTTAAAGTGGTGTTTGCCGTTGCCCGATAAATAGTGCTGCGCTATAGCTGTTACTTCGTGTGTCAGCGCTTAAATTCCGCCGCTCTTTCCTCGTTTACAGGACAGCTCCCCGTGTCTGTCGCGCCCCGCGACAGCGTTCAGCGCTGCCCCCTCTGTGCGCGGCGGCCGGACGACGGGCCGAATTCCACTGGCCGGAACCCTGCATGAAACGTCCCCGCCCCGCCCGACGCGCCCTGCTCGTAGTCCTTTGTCTGATCCCCGTCGTCGGCTATGCCGCGTGGCAAATGTTGCCGCCGGGCCGGGATAAATTCGCCACCGTGCAAGTGTCGCGCGGCGATATAGAAAGCAGCGTCACCGCCCTCGGCACCCTGCAACCGCGACGCTATGTGGATGTCGGTGCGCAGGCTTCCGGGCAGATTCAAAAGATTCACGTCGAAGTCGGTGATGTGGTCAAAGAGGGCCAGTTGCTAGTGGAAATCGACCCGTCGACGCAAAAAGCCAAACTCGACGCCGGGCGTTTCTCGATCGAAAACCTCAAGGCGCAATTGCAGGAACAGCGCGCGCAACATGAGCTTGCACAGCAGAAATATCAGCGTCAGCAAAACCTCGCTGCCGGCGGCGCAACCCGCGAAGAAGACGTGCAAACCGCCCGCGCCGAACTGAAAGCCACGCAGGCGCGCATCGACATGTTCCAGGCGCAGATCCGCCAGGCCGAAGCCAGCCTGCGCAGCGATCAGGCCGAGCTCGGCTACACGCGCATTTACGCGCCAATGGCCGGCACCGTGGTCGCTCTCGATGCACGCGAAGGCCAGACCCTCAACGCTCAGCAACAGACGCCACTGATTTTGCGCATCGCCAAACTGTCGCCGATGACCGTGTGGGCCGAGGTTTCCGAGGCAGATATCGGTCACGTCAAACCGGGCATGAGCGCTTACTTCACCACGCTCAGCGGCGGTAATCGGCGCTGGAGCAGCACCGTGCGGCAGATCCTGCCGGTGCCGCCCAAACCCCTCGATCAAACCAGTCAGGGCGGCGGCAGCCCGACCAGCACCAGCAAAAGCGGCAGCGCGCGCGTGGTGCTTTATACCGTTCTGCTTGATGTCGATAACGCCGACAACGCGCTGATGGCGGAAATGACCACGCAGGTGTTCTTCGTCGCCAATCAGGCCAAAGACGTGCTCACCGCGCCAGTCGCCGCCCTGCAAGGCGGCGTCAAAGCTGACCGGCAGACCGCACAAGTGGTCGCTGCCAACGGCAACATCGAATCGCGCGAAGTGCGCACCGGCATCAGTGATCGGCTCAAGGTGCAGATCCTCGATGGCCTCAATGAAGGCGATCACTTGCTGATTGGCCCGGCCACTGGCAGCGGGGGTTGAATGCAAACGCCCCTGATCGACCTGCAGGACATTCGCAAATCCTACGGTGGCGGCGACGCGCCTGAAGTACATGTGTTACGCGGCATCGACCTGTCGATCCACGCTGGCGAATTCGTCGCGATTGTCGGCGCCTCCGGCTCCGGCAAATCGACGCTGATGAACATCCTTGGCTGCCTCGATCGACCGACCTGTGGCGAATACCGTTTCGCCGGGGAAAACGTCGCCGGGCTCGACAGCGATGAATTGGCCTGGCTGCGCCGTGAAGCCTTCGGTTTCGTGTTTCAGGGTTATCACCTGATTCCGTCCGGCTCGGCCCAGGAAAACGTCGAGATGCCGGCGATCTATGCCGGCACTCCGGCCGCCGAACGGCATGCCCGCGCCGCCGCCCTGCTCGACCGTCTCGGCCTCGCCGAACGCACCGGCAACCGTCCGCATCAGTTGTCCGGCGGTCAGCAGCAACGGGTGTCGATTGCCCGCGCCTTGATGAACGGCGGCCACATCATTCTCGCCGACGAACCGACCGGCGCCCTCGACAGCCACAGCGGCAAAGAAGTCATGGCGCTGCTCGACGAGCTGGCCAGTCAGGGCCACGTGGTGATCCTCATCACCCACGATCGCGAAGTGGCGGCGCGGGCCAAACGCATCATCGAAATCAGCGACGGCCTGATCATCAGCGACAGCGCCAAAGACAACCCCGATGCCCAGACCAGCGCCAACCCCGGCGCCTTGCAAGCGGTCGACTTGCGCAAGCGTCTGAGCGAAGGTGCCGAAGCCACTGGCGCCTGGAAAGGCGAACTGGTCGACGCCCTGCACGCGGCGTGGCGAGTGATGTGGATCAACCGCTTCCGCACCGCGCTGACGTTGCTCGGCATCATCATCGGCGTGGCTTCAGTAGTGGTGATGCTCGCCGTCGGTGAAGGCAGCAAGCGTCAGGTCATGGCGCAAATGGGCGCGTTCGGTTCGAACATTCTGTACCTGAGCGGCTCGGCACCGAACCCGCGCACGCCACCGGGAATCATCACTCTCGACGATGTCCGCGCGCTGGCGAGCCTGCCGCAAGTGCAACGCATCATGCCGGTGATCGGCACCGAGGCTGGCGTGCGTTACGGCAATGCTGACCACTTGAGTTACGTCGGCGGCAACGACACCAACTTCCCGGCGATCTTCAATTGGCCGGTGGTGGAAGGCAGTTACTTCACCGAGCAGGACGAGCGAAACGCCTCGGCCGTCGCGGTGATCGGCCATAAGGTGCGCAACAAATTACTCAAGGACGTGGCCAACCCGATCGGCCAATACATCCTTATCGAAAACGTGCCGTTTCAGGTGGTCGGCGTGCTCGCGGAAAAAGGCGCCAGCTCCGGTGATTCCGACAGTGACGACCGCATCGCCGTACCCTATTCGGCGGCCAGCGTGCGCCTGTTCGGCACCCACGATCCGGAATACGTGGCCATCGCCGCCACCGATGCGCGCAAGGTCAAAGAGGCCGAACACGCCATCGAACAGCTGATGCTGCGTCTGCACAACGGCAAAAAGGATTTCGAACTGACCAACAACGCCGCAATGATTCAGGCCGAGGCGCGCACGCAAAACACCCTGTCGCTGATGCTTGGCTCGATTGCCGCGATCTCGCTGCTGGTCGGCGGTATCGGTGTGATGAACATCATGCTGATGACCGTCCGCGAACGTACCCGCGAGATTGGTATTCGCATGGCCACCGGCGCGCGCCAACGCGACATCCTCCGCCAGTTCCTCACCGAAGCGGTGATGCTTTCGGTGGTCGGCGGCATCGCCGGGATCGCCCTCGCGCTGATCGTTGGCGGCGTGTTGATCCTCAGCGATATCGCCGTGGCGTTCTCGTTGCTCGCGGTGCTCGGCGCCTTCGGTTGCGCCCTTGTGACCGGTGTTGTCTTCGGCTTCATGCCGGCCCGCAAAGCTGCCCGGCTCGACCCGGTCACGGCCCTTACCAGTGAATGATCGATCTATGAAACCGCGCCTCAGTTTGTTGACCGTGTGCCTGCTCCTCAGCGCCTGCGGCAGTCCCGTTCAGCGCCCGGACAGCGGCGTGCAAGCCCCCGCTATGTGGCAATCACCGCACAGCGCCAGCGTCGCCCGCAACAACCCGCAGTGGTGGACACAGTTTGGCAGCCCGGAGCTGGATCGTCTGATCGAACAGGCCCGCGTCGGCAGTTTTGACCTTGCCGCTGCGGTGGCGCGAGTTCAGCAGGCGCAGGCCAGCACAGTGATTGCTGGCGGCTCGTTGCTGCCGGAGGTCAAGGCCGGGCTGAATGCCAATCGGCAGAAACTGTTGCGCGGCAAGGGTTACAGCCAGTTGGATGCCGACAGCAGCAATAAAGCCGTGGACTATTTCGATGCCAATTTGAGCGCGACGTACGAGATCGATTTCTGGGGCGGTAAACAGGCGTCTCGCGACAGTGCGCAATTTGCGTTGCAGGCCAGCGAATTTGATCGCGCGACCGTTGAGCTGACGTTGCTCAGCGGCGTTGCCAATACTTATGCGCAAACCCTGTCGTTGCGTGAGCAGAGTCGCATTGCCGAACTGAATCTGGCCAACGCGCAAAGCGTGCTGAAACTGGTGCAGACGAGGTTTGATTCCGGCTCGGCGACAGCGCTAGAACTGGCGCAGCAGAAAAGCCTGGTCGCCGCCCAGCAACGGCAACTGCCGCTGGTGCAACAACAGGCGCAGGATGCGTTGATCAGCCTCGCCGCCCTGCTCGGGCAACCGGTGCAGCAACTCGCGGCCAATCAGGAATCATTCGATCGCCTGCAATGGCCGGGGATTGCCAGCGGTGTGCCGAGCGATTTGCTTACCCATCGTCCGGACATTGCTCGCGCCGAAGCACAATTGGCGGCCGCCGAGGCTGATGTCAAAGTCGCTCGCGCCGCGATGTTGCCCACTGTCACATTGACGGCGCAGCTCGGCTCGGGCGCTGACAAGTTTGATGACTTGATCCGCAGTCCTTTCTACAACCTCACTGCGGGGCTGGTCGCGCCGATCTTCAATAACGGCCGCCTCAGCGCTGAGCGCGACAAGGCCACGGCGCGTCAGGATGAGCTGCTGCAAACCTACCGCGGCGCGATCATCAACGGCTTCGCCGACGTCGAAAAAGCCCTCAACAGCATTCGCGGGCTGGACGAACAACGCCAGTGGCAGAGTGAAGAACTGAGTCAGGCGCAGACCGCTTTCAACATCGCCCAAAGCCGTTATCAGGCCGGGGCCGAGGACTTGCTGACCGTACTGGAAACTCAGCGCACGCTGTATGCAGCGCAAGATCTGAACGTGCAACTGCGGCTGTCGCGGGTGCAGGCGAGTATCGCGCTGTACAAGGCGCTTGGGGGTGGGTGGCAGGCGTTGTAATTGCTTTGACTGGCAGAGCGCATTCGCGAGCAGGCTCGCTCCCACATTTGACCGAGTTCCTTCAGTAGGAATGAGATCCAATGTGGGAGCGAGCCTGCTCGCGAAGAACGATGACGCGGTCTCAAGCCGAAGTTTGTTTCGGCTTGAGATTGCGCGCATACCACGGCCGTTGCGGCACGCGGCGGAACAGGTTGGCGAGTTTGTTTTCGTCTTCGCCGAAGGTGATGCGCAGGGCCAGTTTCATGGTTTCCGGATCCATCTCCACTGATCGGCCCATCTGCAAGCCCGGCGTAGTGCTGCAACCGTGAGTGTCCGGCCCCAGCCATGGATCAGCGATTTCCACCCAGCGGCCTGGCGCAAACCACTTCACGCCGTTGACCTCAAGGCGCGTGACCTGCCCCGGATGGAAGCGCTCGTGCGCGCGATACCAGTCCTCGATGCGATCATCGATCCAGCCATGAAAATGCCAGAACACCGGGTTCACATGGGATGAAAACGGGTCGCCGAGAAAATCGTTTTCCGCGGCGAACCAGCGGGCGGCGAAGTCATCCAGATCACGCGCCAGCGGCACCGGCTGACCGTTGGAAGGGTCACGCGGCACCGACGCCCAACGCATGTGCAGCCAGTCGTGCAGGCCCAGCTCTACTTCTGAACCAAACTGGCCCAAAGTGAGCTTCGACAAATATTGCGGATCACGGTACTGCGATTCCCAGACTTCAAAATTGCTCTGATAGGTCTCGGCGGTTTTCAGATCGCTGACCCACTGGGTGTATTCGTCATCTTCGGCCGCCAGCCAGGTCGGCGGTAGGGCCGTGCCGTCGTGGTTGTCGAAGTAGCGCGCGAAGCCCTGGCGATCACGGATCAGCTCCGGTTGCGGCAATGGGAAGAACTGCCACGACGGCAAATCCATCATCGAGCGCGCCGTGCCGAGCATGTGCCGGTGCATGAAAAAGAAATCGATGCCGGAGCCGTTGCGATCCTTGTGCGTACCACGCGCATCCCGCTCCTGGTCACGCGGCCCGGGCTGCCAGCCGAGGCCGCGCAGGGCATTGCGTTTGTCCTCGGGCAGCGTGTGCCATTTGTCGCGGGTGGCGTGCCAGACTTGATGGAACAGGCGATGTTCCGGCGAAACTAACCACGCCAGTAACGGCTCGTTAAGTGGCGTGCGTTGGCGGGCTTCGGGGAACAGGCATTTGACCGCGATGAAGCGATTGTCCTGCGCGGGTAAGGCCAACGGGCGATCGAGGCGCTGCACCGTGCCACTGAGGGTGCCGCTGCCGGCATTGCCGAAGTCAGCCCAGACTTCATCGAGAATCATGTTCAATTCGTAGTCGACGCGACCGTCCGTGCCGAGCAACCGCCAACTGAGTTTCGAGGCCTCTGCCCCGGCCAGATCGCCAAGAATTCGGTAACGAGGTGTTTCGTCACTGCGCAAACGCTCGGCAGTGTCGAGGAAGCCATTGACGCCCCGGCCCTTCTGACCGATGTCGAGAAACACTTCCAGCCCTTCAGCCGGCAAGCCATCGAGGCCAGCATCGTTGCCGGTAAAACGAATCTTCCAGACGCCGCGCAAGGCATTGGACAGGCGCTGCCCGGCCACGTCGGCGACATCGAACGACGCCTCACCGGGGGTGATCGTCGGATCCGGCTTCGTCCATTCACGGTGCCCGAAATAAGCCGCCGGTACGGCAGCGCCGGTCAACGCCAGGCCTGCCATGAACCATCGTCGAGAAATCCTCATTGCCCTACCTGTGTCAGCCCTGAAGCAGGCTTTATCCAAGCTAGAACGTTTGCTGGATCGGCAAATTTAAGCCCTGCACCGACTTCCCGGAATGGACACCCTTGTGGCGAGGGGATTTATCCCCGTTCGAGTGCGAAGCGCTCGCAAAACCTCACAACGCAGAATGCCTGACATACCGCATGTGTGGGTTTTGGGGCTGCTGCGCAGCCCAACGGGGATAAATCCCCTCGCCACAATGAACCTCACACTTAGTTATTGATTGCCCGCCTCCCGCTAAATTTCCCCGCCATCCACTCGTTCTTCCCAGATAGCAAAGGCCTCTGCGCCTGCACCTCGACGGCGAACCTGACTGAGATGGCAATGACAAAACCACGTTCGAAAAAGGCTCTTTTCATCGGCCTGCCGCTGGCTCTGGCGGTCAGCGCCGGCGCTGCTTTTGCGGTGTGGGACATTTGGTTCAAGGACAATCCCGGCTACCCGCACAAAGTCATGCAGCAGGCCGAAGCGCTGCACGAACACATGCTCTCGTTCGACAGCCATATCACCGTCACCCAGGATTTCGGCACCACCGGCAACGAGGTCGACAAGGACGGCAGCGGTCAGTTCGACCTGGTCAAAGCCAACCGTGGTCGCCTGTCCGGGGCGGCGCTGACGATTTTCGGCTGGCCGGAAATCTGGAACGGCGCCAACGCCCCGCACAAACCCACCGCCGGTTTCGTCGACGAGGCGCGCAATCAACAAGAGATCCGCTACAAGATCATTTCCGGCATGGTGCGCGACTTCCCCAATCAGGTCGGCATCGCCTACACCCCCGCCGATTTCCGTCGCCTGCATGGCGAAGGCAAGTTTGCGATTTTCATCAGCATGCTCAACGCCTACCCGCTCGGCCACGACCTCAACCTGCTGGATCTATGGACGGCGCGCGGCATGCGCATGTTCGGTTTCAGCTACATCGGCAACAACGACTGGGCTGATTCGTCGCGGCCGTTGCCGTTCTTCAACGATTCGCCGGACGCCCTCGATGGCCTCTCGGATCTGGGCAAGCAAGCGGTCAAACGCCTCAACGATCTGGGCGTGATCATCGACGTCTCGCAGATGTCGACCAAGGCCCTTGAACAAGTCGCGCAACTGAGCCGCACACCGTTGGTGGCGTCGCACTCCGCACCAAGGGCGATGGTGGATATTCCGCGCAACCTCAGCGACAAGGAAATGCAGCTGATCAAAAACAGTGGCGGCGTGGTGCAGATCGTCGGCTTCTCGCAATACCTGCGCCCGCTGACCCAAAGCACTCAGGACAAGCTCAACGAACTGCGCAAACGCTACGATCTGCCGCCGCTGCCAAACCTGGCCATGGCGCTGATGCCGGGCGATCCGATCATCGCCGCGTGGTCGGAGCAGAAGTTTGGCGAGTACGCCGGTCAGCTCTACGCGATTCTCGAAGAGGAACCGAAAGCCAGCCTCAAAGACTTGGGCGACGCCATCGATTACACCGTGCGCAAGATCGGCATCGATCACGTCGGCATCAGCTCGGACTTCAACGAAGGCGGCGGCGTCAAAGGCTGGGAGAACGTTGGCGAGATCCGCAACGTCACCGCCGAATTACTCTCGCGCGGCTACTCCGAAGCCGACATCGCCAAGCTCTGGGGCGGCAATTTCCTGCGCGTCTGGGATCAGGTCGAGAAATCCGCCAAACCGGCAGTGGCCGCTGCTCAGGACACCGTCAAGCCATGAGCAATCGTCGTGACTTTTTGAAGCAGGCCGGAATCCTCGCGGCGGCGCTGCCACTCGGCGCAAGCCTGCCGAGCGTTGCTGCCGCCAAGCCGATCGCACCGTTGCCGCGCGATAAATGGGCGCAGTTGCAGCAGCTGTTCAATCAAGATCCCGAGTACCTGCACTTCTCCAATTTCCTCATCACCAGCCACCCGAAACCGGTGCGCGACGCCATTGAAATGCACCGCGCCGCGCTCGACAAAAACCCGGGCGTGGCGATGGACTGGGATGTCGGCGTGATCGAAAAACGCGAACACGATGTGCGCGTCTGGGCCGGCCAATACCTGCAAGCCGATGCCAAGCAGATCGCCCTGACCGGCAGCACCACCGAAGGCCTGACGATGATATATGGCGGCGTGCACGTGCGCACCGATCAGGAAATCCTCACCACCGAACACGAGCACTACGCCACCCATACGATTCTGGAACTGCGCAGCGAACGTGAAGGCACCAAGGTGCGCAAGATTCGTCTGTTCGACGATCCGCAAACGATCAGCGAGAAACAACTGCTGGCCAACATCGACCGCAGCATCCGCCCCGAGACCCGCGTGCTGGGCATGTGCTGGGTGCATTCGGGCAGCGGCGTGAAGCTGCCGCTCGGCGCGATCGGCGCGCTGGTCGAGAAACACAACCAAGGGCGTAGCGATGCTGACCGGATCATTTACGTGGTCGACGGTGTGCACGGTTTTGGCGTTGAAGACCTGAGTTTCCCGGCGATGAATTGCGACTTCTTCATCGCTGGCACACACAAATGGATGTTCGGCCCACGCGGCACCGGCATCGTTTGCAGCCGCACGCCGGAAGTGAAATACGTCACGCCGATCATCCCGACCTTCTCCGAGGCCGAGCACTTTTCCACGACGATGACGCCGGGCGGTTATCACGCCTTCGAACACCGCTGGGCGCTGACCGAGGCGTTCAAGTTGCATCTGCAATTGGGCAAAGCCGAGGTGCAGGCGCGCATCCATGAGCTCAACAGCTACCTGAAAAAACGTCTGCTGCAACGCCCACAGATCGAACTGGTGACGCCGTTGAGTCCGGAGTTTTCTGCCGGTTTCACCTTCTTCCGGGTCAAGGGCAAGGACAGCGACAAGATCGCCGCGCACCTGATGGCCAACCGTGTGGTTGCCGATGCCGTCGAGCGTGACGTCGGCCCGGTGATCCGCACCGCACCGGGGCTGCTCAACAACGAAGCGCAGATCGACCGCTTGCTGAGCATCCTCGACCAGGCCCTGTGAGCCTGCCCTCTTTTTCCTTTTTAGCGAGACGCGAAATGAACACTGAGTTACCTCGTTTTTCCCTGAAAGCCCTGCCCGCTCTGGTGCTCGCCGCCCTCGCCGCCGGCCTCATGCCGAGCGCCGCTCAGGCCGCCACGCCACCCGCGCCGGGCAAAGTGTTCAAGGACTGCAAGGACTGCCCGGAAATGGTCGTGCTGCCCACCGGCACCTTCACCATGGGCACCCCGGATGACGAAGTCGGCCGCGAGCCCGATGAAAGCCCGATGCACCCGGTGACGTTCGCCAACCCCCTGGCCATCAGCCGTTTTCAGGTGCTCAAGGGTGAATGGTTCGCCTACCTCAAAGACACCGGTTACCAGATGCCGGACGGCGACGATCGCCCGGGCCGCGCGTGCAAAGCGGGGATTCCGGACTATCAGGGCAGCGACCCGCGCAAGCAATACACCGACCGCCACCCGGCGGTGTGCATGGACTTCGCCGAGGCCAATGCCTACGTCGCGTGGCTGTCGAAAAAGACCGGCAAACAATACCGGTTGGTCAGCGAATCCCTGCGCGAATACGCCGCCCGTGGCGGCAGCAGCGGGCCGTTCCCCTTCCCGTTCGATGAAGGCAAGGAATACAGCATCGCCAAGCACGCCAACACCTATGGCGCCGCCGACGGCTACAACTTCACCGCCCCGGCCGGCAGCTTCGCGCCGAACGCGTTTGGTGTGTACGACATGCACGGCAACGTCTACGAATGGACGGCCGATTGCTACAACGAAAACTACGTCGGCGCACCGAGCGACGGCAGTGCCTGGCAGACCGGCAAGTGCGAATTCAAGCGCATTCGCGGCAACGACTGGGGCGAGGCGCCGGTGTTCTCCCGCTCCGGCAACCGCAACGCGCTGGTGCCGGGTGATCGCGGCGACTGGATCGGCTTCCGGGTCGCTCGCGATCTGTAACCGCAGCGCCCCTTAAATTAACCACCCCTCCAGTCGTTTTACAGGTGGGCGCGATCCATTGCGACGCGCCCCCGCCCTCTACGCACCCAGGCGAAGCCCGCGACCGATGCCGGCCTTCGCCGTTCTTTCAAGCAGGGAACCTCCATGAGCAAACCAACACGCGGGGTGATCAATGAATTGTTCACCCTGCTCAAACCCTTTCGTCTGATTGTTGCCGGCTCGATCCTGCTGGGCATGGTCGGCGGCCTGAGCGTCACGGTGCTGCTGGCGACAATCAATAATGTGCTGCATGCCAAGGGCGGCCTGACCAACACCGTGGTCGCCGCGTTCGCCGGGTTGTGTCTGCTGGCACTGGTCAGTTCGATTTTCTCCGACATCGGCACCAATTACGTCGGCCAGAAAATCATCGCCAAACTGCGCAAAGAGTTGGGTGAAAAGGTGCTCTCAGCACCGATCGAACAGATCGAGCGCTATCGCAGCCATCGGCTGATTCCGGTGCTGACCCACGACGTCGATACCATCAGCGATTTCGCCTTTGCCTTCGCGCCGCTGGCCATTTCCCTCACCGTGACACTCGGCTGCATGGGCTACCTGGCGATGCTGTCGTGGCCGATGTTTCTGATGATGGTGGTGGCGATCATCATCGGCACCATCGTTCAGTACATCGCTCGCGGCCACGGCATCAAAGGCTTCATGGAGGCTCGCGATTCCGAAGACGAATTGCAAAAGCACTACAACGCCATCGCTGAAGGCGCCAAGGAACTGCGCATTCATCGCCCACGTCGTCATCGCATGTTCGTCTCGGGTATCGAGCACACCGCCGACAAAATCTGCGACACGCAGATTCGCTCGGTAAATATTTTCGTGGTCGCAAAAACCTTCGGTTCGATGCTGTTCTTTGTCGTGATCGGTTTGGCGCTGGCCCTGCAATCACTTTGGCCGAGCACGGACAAAGCGGTGATGAGCGGCTTCGTGCTGGTGCTGCTGTACATGAAAGGGCCGCTGGAGCATTTGATTGGCACGCTGCCGATTGTCAGCCGCGCGCAGATCGCCTTCCGCCGCATCGCCGAGTTGTCGGAACAGTTCTCCTCGCCAGAGCCGCACCTGTTGCTCAGCGATCAGGGCAATCGCAAAACCCCGGTGCACAGCCTCGAACTCACCGACGTCGCCTACAGCTTCCCGGCGGTCGAAGGCGCCACGCCGTTCAAACTCGGCCCGGTCAACTTGAAGATCGAACAGGGCGACATCGTTTTCATTGTCGGTGAAAACGGTTGCGGCAAGACCACCCTGATCAAGTTGCTGCTGGGACTTTACGCGCCGCAGCAGGGTGAAATCCGCCTCAACGAGCAAGTGGTCACCGCCCTCACCCGCGACGACTACCGCCAACTGTTCACGACGATTTTCGCCGACTACTACCTGTTCGACGACGTGGTGCAGGGCGACACGCACATCCCCGAAGACGCCAACCAATACCTGCAACGCCTGGAGATCGCGCACAAGGTCAGCGTGCGTGACGGCTCGTTCACCACTACCGACCTGTCGACCGGCCAGCGCAAGCGTCTGGCATTGGTCAATGCCTGGCTGGAAGAGCGTCCGGTGCTGGTGTTCGACGAGTGGGCGGCGGATCAGGATCCGACCTTCCGGCGCATTTTCTACACCGAGCTGCTGCCCGACCTGAAGCGTCTGGGCAAAACCATCATCGTCATTTCCCACGATGACCGTTATTTCGACATCGCCGACCAATTGGTGCGAATGGAAGCGGGAAAAGTCATCACGGAACTGCAAACGGCGTAAATAGCCACGATTCTCATTCTGGTTTTCTGCGGCTCGTGCGTCTAATTAAGAATCGATAACAACTACAACCCAATTAAAACCTGCAAGAGTGAAACACAATGCCAGCAATTCCGGGGATTCCACGTTTTACCAAGGCGCTGATCATGCGTCGCATGTTGCAACCTGGCTTCAGCGCTACCGCCTTCAGCATGGCCCTCGCCTTGCCGTTCAGCGCCCACGTTCAGGCTGAAGAAGTGAATTTCAATATCCCTGCGCAATCGCTGGCAAGCGCACTGCAGGCATTGGGCACGCAATCGAACATGCAAGTGCTGTACAGCGCTGATGACGTACAGGGCCTGCGCAGCCAACCGGTCAGCGGCCGGTTGTCGCCGTCGCAAGCGCTGTCGAAGATGCTGGTGGGGACCGGCGTCATGTTCACCGTGCAGGACAACACCGTCACCGTGCGCGGCAGATCGAGCGGTAACTCGCTGGAGCTGGGCGCCACCAACATCAATGGCCGAGCGGTTGAATCCGCCTATGGCCCGGTCGACGGCTATGTCGCGACTCGCAGCGCCACCGGTACCAAGACCGACACGCCGATCCTGGAAATCCCGCAGACCATCAACGTCATCACTGCCGAGCAAGTGCAGACCCAGGGCGCACGCAACCTGACCCAGGCCCTGCGCTACACGCCGGGCCTTAACGTCGGTGGTTTCACCGACCGCAACGCCATCGCCGACGAAATCACCAGCCGTGGTTTTGCACCGACGCCGCTGTACCTCGACGGCGCCTACCTGCCGTATGCCGGCAGCCTCGGCGGCGCACCGCAGATCGATCCGTACACCCTTGAGCGCATCGAAGTGCTCAAAGGCCCATCCTCGGTGCTGTACGGCCAGAACCAGCCGGGCGGCATCATCAACATGGTGTCCAAGCGTCCGACCACCGAGCAGCGCAGCCAGGTCAAACTGGGTGCCGGCAGCTACGATCGGGTCAACGGCGCATTCGACACCAGCGGCCCGATCGACGATCAGAAAGAGTTCACCTACCGCGTCGTTGGCGTTGGCAAAAAAGGCGGCCAACAGGTCGACCACACCCACAGCGAGCGTATGTTGCTGGCGCCGAGCCTGACCTGGACGCCAAACGACGACACCTCGCTGACCCTGCTCGCGCAGATCCAGCGTGACGACGGCTTGGAAGACTATCAGGCGCTGCCGATGATCGGCTCGCTCAAGCGCGGCCCGAACGGCGAGCGCATCGACCGCGAATTCTTCTCCGGCGACTCGAAATACAACGACTACAAACGCGATCAGTACGTCTTCGGCTACGACTTCACGCACAACCTCACCGAAGATTTGAAATACCGCTCCACCGCGCGTTACACCGACGTGCGCGATGACTACAAAGGTTTCTACCTGCGCAGCTTCGTCACCGATGACGCCGGCGTGACCGACTACACCCAGGCCAACCGGGTCAAGCTGAACTGGAAACAGCACAACACCGCGTACACCGTCGATAACAACCTGGAATACAAATTCAACACCGGTGCGCTGGAACACACCACGCTGATGGGCGTGGATTATCGCCACTTCAACCGTAAGTACGACGGCTACAACGCCTACAACGTGTTGCCGATCAACCTTTACGGCGCGAACAACAACTACGACACCAGCAGCGTCACGCCGCAACTGGACACCAAGTGGGACAACACCATTCGCCAGACCGGTGTGTACCTGCAAGACCAGATCAAACTGGACAAGTGGATCCTCACCATCGGTGGCCGCCAGGACTGGGCCGAAGTGGAAAACAAGGATCTGCTGGCACGCACCGTCGAAGAAAAGCGTGACCACAAATTCACCAGCCGCGTGGGCCTGACCTACGTCACCGACTTCGGCCTCGCGCCGTACGTCAGCTACTCGGAATCGTTCCTGCCGACCCTCGGCACTGCAGCGCCTGAGCGCGGTGGCAAAGGTTTTGAACCGACCGAAGGCGAGCAATACGAAATCGGTGTGAAATACCAGCCGTTCGACCAGACCCTGATCACCGCTTCGGTGTTCCAGATCAAACAGAAGAACGTGCTGACCGGCGACACCGAGTACCCGCAATACCAGGCGCAGTCGGGTGAAGTGCGCTCGCGCGGTGTCGAACTGGAAGTCAAATCGACCTTCGACAACATCGACGTGATGGCGGCCGCCAGCTACCTCGACTCGTTCTACACCAAAGACACTTGGGGCAACGAAGACAACCGCAGCGAAGCACAGTCGCCTGTTTCGGCGCTGGTGTGGGCCAACTATCACTTCACCCAGGCTTCGCTCAACGGTCTGACCTTCGGCGTCGGCGCCCGCTACACCGGTCGCAAACCGGGTGATGCGGCGAACTCGTTCGACGTGCCGTCCTACGTTGTCTACGACACCACCGTCAGCTACGACATGGGCAAACTCTCGCCAAGCCTGCGCGGCGTGCAGACCAGC
Organism: Pseudomonas sp. NPDC088885; assembly: GCF_044750025.1. Lineage (NCBI taxonomy): Bacteria > Pseudomonadati > Pseudomonadota > Gammaproteobacteria > Pseudomonadales > Pseudomonadaceae > Pseudomonas > Pseudomonas sp. NPDC088885. The sequence continues at coordinate 57,949 of NZ_JBIVJB010000007.1, forward strand.
GTGAACGTGCAGAACATCTTCGACCGCGAGTACATCTCGGACTGCAACTACTCGTTCGGTTGCTACTACGGCCAGGAGCGCGTGGCATCGGTTGAAGTGTCTTACGACTGGTAAGCCACCCCACCGACAAAAAAACCGGGCGATTGCCCGGTTTTTTTATGCCCTGAAACCGCTTTTTGTAGGAGCTGCCGAAGGCTGCGATCTGTTGATCTTAAAGAGCAAAAGATCGCAGCCTTCGGCAGCTCCTACAGGGGACGTGTTTAGTGTGAGATGGCTGTGCGCAGGCTTTGGGTGAGTTGGGTGTAGACGTTATCGATGTCCGGCACCACGCTCTGCAGACGCAGGAAGTCGTGAATCAAACCTGTGTATTCGATCAGCTCCACGGTCACGCCGTGCTCTTGCAGACGCCGGGCATAAGCGCGGCCTTCGTCGAGCAATGGATCGTGGCCAGCCAAGGCGATGACGGCCGGGGCCATGCCTTGGTAATCCGTCGCCAGCAGCGGTGAGAAGCGCCAGTCGAGACGATCCGCCGCGTCGTTGGCGTAGTGCCGGTAGAACCACTCCAGCGTCTCGCTTTCCAGCAGATAACCTTCGCCAAACAGCTCGGTCGAGGGGCTGCTGGTGGAAGCGTCCGTTACCGGATAGCAGAGCAGTTGCAGACAAGGCGTGATTGCCAGCGAAGCCGGATCGCGCGCCGCTTGCAGGGCCAACACTATCGCCAGTGTCGCGCCAACACTGTCGCCACCGAACGCCACGCGGTTGATGTCCAGACCTTCAGCCACAGCGTGCTGCGCCAGCCACGCCAAGGCATCAGCACCATCATTGAGCGGCGTTGGAAACTTATGTTCCGGCGCCACGCGATAACCCACCGACAACACCGCGCACGGCGTACGCGCGCAGAACTCGCGACACACGCCGTCATGGGATTGCAGGCTGCCAACCACATAACCGCCACCGTGGAAATACACCAGCACCGGCAGCGCCTCGGCCTGCGCATTGGCGGGCCGATATAAACGCAGCTCCAGACTGGCGCCATCACGCGCGGTGTACGGCACCGTCATGACGCTGACATCCGTCGGCGCGCCCCAGCGCAACTGCACCGTGGTGCGCTCGAAGGCTTCCCGGGCCTGAGCCGGCGTCGACAAATGAAACGGGCCGGGGCCATCGGCCTGGCTTTCTTCGGCCAAGTCGAGGAAGGCATTGAGTTCCGGATGCAGGGACATCGCAGGTTTCCTTATGAAAAAGCCACAGACAAAAGAGGAGCCGCAAGGGCTCCTCTATGTATAACGATGGATCAGGGCCAATACTTAGGCCGCTTGTGCGACACAGTGCTCGATCAGCGCCTCCAGTTCCGCCTGATACTCGCGCATCAGTTGCTCGACAGTCTCGGCGCGGTAACGGCGAGTGCTGTAGATGCAGCGCAAGGCCAGGCGCCCGTCGAACACCTGACCGACCACTTCCAGCCAGTTGCCCAGCGCAGCATGCGGGCTGTAGCAACTGCCGTAGCTTTCTGCCGCCGGCACCAGCATGGCTTTGTCGTCAAAGCTTTGGTCGAACTGCCCCAAATAGTTGAAGGTCACGCGCGCCTGCGGTGCCTGACTCAAGGTCTCGGCCATCGCCCCGCCGCTCATGTGACGCAGCACGCCGTAGCCCAGACCTTTATTTGGCACCGCCGCCAATTGCCGCTGCACGGCGCGCACCGAGGTACCGATGTCGGCGTTTTCGCCGGGCATCAGGCGCACCGGGAACATGCTGGTGAACCAGCCCAGACTGCGGCTCAAGTCGATGTCCTTGACCAGATCTTCACGCCCGTGGCCTTCAAGCTGAATCAGCACCGAAGACTGCTCACTCCAGCGGCACAGCACCCGGCTCAACGCCGCCAGCAGCACATCGTTGATCTGCGTCTGATACACCGCCGGCACTTGCTTGAGCAGTTGCTGGGTGTGCTGTTCCGACAAGCCCAAATGCGCCACCGACTGGTATTGCACCTGATTCTTGCCACGCGGGTTATCGCACGGCAACTCGCTGCCGGGCTGGTCGATCTGCGCCAGCCACCAGGCCTTTTCCTCGGGCGGATAATCCGCCGCGTAGGCTTGCAAGCCTTCGGCCCAGGCGCGATAGCTGCTGGTGCGAATCGGCAGGTTCGGTGAGCCACCGGCGCTGTACGCCTCGTAAGCCACCTGCAAATCCTGCAACAGCAAACGCCATGACACCGTGTCGATGACCAAGTGATGAATGACCATCAGCACACGGCTTTCGCCAGCAGGCAACGTTACGTGCGCCGTGCGCCACACCGGCCCATTGTGCAGATCGAGGCTGCGTTGCACCTGCTCGGCATACAGTTCCAGTTCGGCTTCATCGGCCACTTCGTGCTGCCACAGCAACGCTTCGTTGGCCCACTGCGCCTGCATCTCCGCCAGCGGTTGGTAATGCTGATAATGGCGCCCGCCGACATCGCTGAAGCGCAGACGCAGGGCGTCGTGTTGCTGCATCATTGCGCGCAGGGCCATTTCCAGCGCCGGCAGATTCAGTGCTTGCCGCGCACGCAACATCAGCGCCTGGTTGTAGTGATGCGGCTCGCTCATGCGCTGATCGAACAGCCATTGCTGGATCGGAATCAGGTTGAACTGCCCTTCGGCCGCCACCTGCGTCACGTCTTCCACCACGCTTGCCACTGCGCTCGAACGCTGTTCGAAAATCGCTTCGATGGTCTGTCCACGCATCAGGTCGCGCAGTTTCAGATCCATCTTCAGCTCCGCGTGGTTGCGCACCCGCGACACCACTTGCAGGCTGAGGATCGAGTCGCCACCCAGTTCGAAGAAGTTGTCGGTAATGCCCACCCGCTCGACTTGCAACACATCGGCCCAGACCTCGGCCAGCAGTTGCTCGTCACGGGTGCGCCCGGCCACATATTCCGCGCCCTTGAACTCGGGTTCCGGCAAGGCCTGGCGATCGAGTTTGCCGTTCGGCGTGACGGGCAGCGCGGCAAGGCAGATCACCTGCGCCGGCACCATGTAGTCCGGCAGTTGCGCACGCAATTCGGACTTGAGTCGATCACCGATAGCCACACCCTGCGGCGTCACCACATAACCGATCAGTTGTTTACCCGAGGCACTGTCGCGGGCGATCACCAAGGCATCGCTGACGTCGGCGAGCTGACGCAGACTGGCTTCGATTTCGCCGAGTTCGATACGGAACCCGCGCACCTTGATCTGATGGTCGATGCGCCCGACGTAATCGAGCACACCGTCGGCACGCTGGCGCACCAGATCGCCGCTGCGGTACAGACGATCGCCCGGCGGCCCGAACGGGTCCGGCACGAAACGCTCGGCGCTCAGATCCGGACGCTGGTAGTAGCCACGGGCGATACCCTGGCCGCCGATGTACAGCTCGCCGGCGATGCCCGGCGGCAGCGGGTTGAGATCTTCGTCGAGCACGTACAACGCACGTTCGCCGACAGCACGACCGATCGGCGCGTACGCCGCTTCACAGCGTTCGCTGACCGGCACCTTCCACAGCATCGGCGTGACCACTGTTTCGGTCGGGCCATAACCGTTGGTGAAGAATTGCGGACGCAACGCGGCTTTCACTTGCTCAAAGGTTTGATCCGGCACCGCGTCGCCGCCAAAGCAATATACGCGTACCGGCGGCGGCGCCAATTGGCTGTGTGCAGCGTATTCGGCCAGTTGTTTAAGGTAGGCCGGCGGGAAACAGGCAATCGTGATCGCGTGCTGATGCAAGGCCTCGAAGGTCTGCTCCGGTGTCCACAAACTGGCGTCGCGAATCACCAGCGTGCCGCCGCTGAACAGCGTGCTCAGCCAGCGCTCGTGGGCACCGTCGAAGGCAAACGACATGAAATGCAGCTCACGGGTGCGCTCGTCCATGTCGTATAGCTCGGCAATGGCCTGGCAGTGCATGCTCATCGGCCCGTGCGCCACCGCGACGCCTTTCGGCCTTCCGGTCGAGCCGGAGGTGTAAATCAGATACGCCAGATTGCCCGCGAGCAAGCCGCTGACCGGAGGTGTGTCGCGGTAAGCGCTGTCGTCGAATTCATCGATAGCCAGACGCGCCAGCCCCTCGACCACCGGCAAGCGATCTTGCACCTGCGTGTGGGTGAGCAGCAGCGCCATCGCCGAATCTTCGATCATGAACGCCAGACGCTCCGGCGGATAATCGATGTCCAACGGCACATACGCCGAAGCGCTTTTCATCACCGCCAGCAATGCCACGACCATTTCCACCGAACGTTCCAGCGCCACACCGATGACCACTTCCGGCCCGGCACCCAGTTCGATCAGTCGATGGGCGAGACGGTTGGCGCGACGCTCCAGCTCAGCGTAACTCAGGGTAGCGTCACCGCAGACCAGTGCCGTGGCCTCAGGCCGCGACTGCGCATGACGAGCAATCAATTCGGGCAGCAACTGCGCCTGATAACTCGCCTCAGGCGCTGCGCTCCATTGTTCAAACGCTTGCCATTGCTGCGCGGACAAACGCTGCAGGTTGCCCAGGCACACGCTTGGCGCGGCGATCATCGCTTCAAGGGTGTCTTCCAGCGTGCGACGGATCTGCTCCACCGCCTCAAGGCTGAATGCGTTACGCAGGAACAGATACTCGATGGACAGTTGCTCGCCGAGATTGACTGCCAGATCCATCGGGAAATTGGTCACGTCATGATTGCGTGACTCACCGAAGCTCAGACCGCTGTCCTGCTGCTCGCTAAGACGCTCGTCGATCGGGTAGTTCTCGAAGACGATGATGCTGTCGAACAAGCCCTGCCCGCCCAGCCCCGACCAGCGCTGAATGTCCGCCAACGGTGCATGGGAAAACTCGCGAATATCGGTGTTGTAAGCCTGCAGTTGCTGCAGCCACTGATCCAGCGGCTGTTCCGGCCGCAAGGTCTGGATCACCGGCAAGGTGTTGATGAACAGGCCAAGAATATTGTCGGCGTTGGCCAAACCGGCCGGGCGACCGGAAACGGTCGCGCCAAATACCACGGTGTTCTGCCCGGTAAAGCGTTGCAGCAACAGCAACCACGCCCCCTGAATCAACGTGTTCGGGGTGATTTGCAAAGCACGGCAAGCCTGCTGCAAACGCGCGGTTTGCGCCGCGTCCCACCGTGAATAAATCGCCTCGTGCCCCGGCAGTTCCTCGACATGTCGCGGGAACATCGCCTGATTCAGCGACGTCGCCTGCTCCAGCGGTTCGAGGCGACTGCGCCAGAAACTTTCCAGCGAACCCTGATCCTGACGTTGCAGCCACTCGATGAATTCACGATAGCGACCATTACGGCCCTGCACCTGGCCGTGGCTGTAGAACTGCATGACTTCGCCGAACAACCGCGAACTGCTCCAGCCATCCATCAGGATGTGATGGCAGGTCCAGATCATCTGGTAGCGATCGTCTTCCAGACGCAGTAGCAAGACGCGCTGCAATGGCGCCTGACTGAGGTCGAAACCGGCCAGATAATCGGCGGTCGCTCGTTCGGTGACGGCGGCTTCACTGATGTCTCGCACGCGCCAGTCTTCCACCGTCAGTTGCAACTCCACCTGACGATGGACGATCTGCACCGGGGTATTCGAGCCTTCGGGGAAGTGGAAACTGGTGCGCAAAATGTCTTCGCGGCCGATCACGTATTGCCAAGCCTGTGCAAAGCGTTCGGTGTCCAGACCGTGCACCGGCAGGCTGATCTGGTTGATGTACAAACCGGAACTGTCGTCGGCCAAGGTGTGGAACAACATGCCGTCCTGCATCGGCGACAGTGGGTAAATATCCTCCACCTGCGCCACGGGCACCGGCAGACGATCCAGCTGCGGCTGGGTCAGACGCGTCAGCGGGAAGTCGGACGGCGTCAGGCCCAAGTGCTCCTGGGTGCAGCAATGTTCGATCAATTGCTCCAGCGCTACCGCGTAGGCATCGGCCAGTTGCTGAATCACCGCTTCGTCGAAGACATCGCGGCTGAACGTCCAGTCCAGCGACAACTGTCCGTTGAACACCCGGCCATCAATGGTCAGCCAGTTGCTCAAGGCGACGTCGTCGCCGTGCCCGGCCCCGCTGCCCTCTTCGCTCGGCACAAACAGTGCCTGCTCATCGAAGCTCTGGTCGAACTGGCCGAGGTAGTTGAAGGTAATCCGCGCTTGCGGCAATTGCGCCAGACGCTGCTGGACAGCGTCCGCACCGAGGTAGCGCAACACGCCATAGCCCAGACCTTTTTCCGGCACCGCGCGCAGTTGTTCCTTGATGCGTTTGATCGCTTCGGCTGGCTGTTTCGCCGGGGTCAGCAGCACCGGGAACAGGCTGGTGAACCAGCCCACCGTGCGGCTCAGGTCGACGCCATCGAACAACTCTTCGCGACCATGCCCCTCAAGCTGCACCAGACACGCCGGCTGCGCCGTCCACTGGCAAATCACTTGCGCCAGGGCGCTGAGCAACAGGTCATTGACCTGAGTGCGATACGCCGACGGCGCCTGTTTGAGCAGACGATGGGTCTGCTCGGCATCCAGACGCGTATTGACCGAACGACCATGCACCGACGCCTGACTGCCCTCGGGACGACTGCGCGGCAACTCCGGCAAGGCCTGATCGAGTTGACGGCTCCAGTAGTCGAGTTCCTTGTTCAGCGTTTCGCTGTGCGCGTAAGCCTGCAACTGCTCGGCCCAGGTTTTCAACGCCGTGGATTTTGCCGGCAACGTCACCGGTTGATTGGCACTGAGCTGACGATAAGCATTCTGCAAATCTTCCAGCAGCACGCGCCACGATACACCGTCCATCACCAGGTGATGGATCGCCAGGTGCAGACGTTCGCTGCCGTCCTGCACGGCAATCAATGTGCAGCGCAACAACGGGCCGTTTTGCAGATCGAGACTGCGCTGGGCCTGATCGGCGATGGCGACGATTTCGTCAGCGCTTTCGGCTGTGCGTTGCCAGATTTCCGACACCTGCTCGGCCAGCGCCTGATGGCTGGCCTGCCAGGCGCCATTGCTCGCCTGCACAAAACGCAGACGCAAAGCGTCGTGATGCGCCACGACATGCGCCAACGCCTGCTGCAAGTGCGCGACGTTCAGCGCCTCGCGCGGCGTTAGCATCACCGACTGGTTCCAGTGCTCGCGGTGCGGAATATCACTGGCGAAAAACCACTGCTGCATCGGCACCAGCGGACTGTCGCCGGTGACCGGGCCTTGGTCGATCACCGCATCCTCAGTCGCCGTGGCCACGCGCGCCAGCGCTTGAATGTTCTGATGCAAAAACAGGTCTTTCGGCGTCAGGCCTATGCCCTGCTGTCGGGCGCGGCTGACCACTTGAATCGAGTTGATCGAGTCGCCACCGAGGGCGAAGAAATTGTCTGCCGTACCGACTTGAGCCACGCCGAGCACCGCTTGCCAGATCTGCGCCAGCGCTGTTTCGATCGCATTGATCGGCGCGACGAAAAGTTGCTGGGCTTCAGCCACGTCAGGTGCCGGCAGTGCCTTGCGGTCGAGCTTGCCATTGGGGCTCAGCGGCATGCTCTGCAACAGGGTCAAGTGCGCCGGCACCATGTGTTCCGGCAGGGTCTGGCGTAAATGCGCCTGCAGGGTTTCGCGCATCGACGGCCAGTCCGTCGCGTCAAATTCCGTGGCGACGACATAACCACTGAGGACTTTGCCGCTGCGGCTGTCCTGCGCGACGACCACCGCTTCACGCACGGCGTCATGTTCCAGCAGGCGCGCTTCGATTTCGCCCAGCTCGATACGGAAACCACGGATTTTCACCTGATGGTCGATGCGACCGATGTAATCGATCACACCGTTCGGGCGATAGCGCGCCAGATCGCCGGTGCGATACAGGCGCTCGCCGGCCACGAACGGACTGGCGACAAAGCGTTCGGCGGTCAATTCCGGACGACGGTGGTAGCCGCGCGCCAGGCCCAGGCCGCTGAGGTACAGCTCGCCATTGACGCCGCTCGGCACCGGATTGAGTTCGGCGTCGAGAATGTAGGTCATCAGGTTGGCAATCGGTTCGCCGATCGGCACCGCATCGCGACCTTCATCGCGGCAGGTCCAATGGGTCACATCGATGGCCGCTTCGGTCGGGCCGTAGAGGTTATACAAACCGGCATTCGGCAACTTGGCGAAAACCTGTTGCTGCGCATCGACCGGCAGCGCTTCACCGCTGCAAACGATGCGGGTCAGGCTGGTGCAGCGGCTGACATGGGCATCGAGGACAAACGCTTGCAGCATCGACGGCACGAAATGCAGGGTAGTGATCGCTTCGCGCTCGATCAGGCTGACCAGTTTCGCCGGATCACGATGGTCGCCCGGTGCCGCGACGACCAGACGTACGCCGGTCATCAATGGCCAGAAAAACTCCCACACCGACACGTCAAAACTGAACGGGGTCTTTTGCAGCACACTGTCGCCAGCGCGCAGCTCATAGGCCTGCTGCATCCAGCACAAACGGTTAGTCAGCGCGCCGTGGCTGTTGCCGGCGCCTTTTGGCTTGCCGGTAGAGCCGGAGGTGTAAATCACGTACGCCAGATTGTGCGCGGTCAGCGCCGGCGTCGGATTGCTTGAGGCAGCGTCGCCCAGCCACGCGTCATCGGCGTCGAGCAACAGCGTCTGCACGCGGTCGGGAATCGGCAAGGTGTCGAGCAGCGCCTGCTGCGTCAGCAGCCACTGAATGCCGCTGTCATCGATCATGTACGCCAGACGTTCCGTCGGGTACTCCGGATCCAGCGGCACGTAAGCGCCACCAGCCTTGAGAATGGCTAACAAGCCAATAACCATTTCCAGACTGCGATGCAGCGAAATGCCCACCAGCACATCCGCGCCGATGCCCCGTGCGATCAAGGCATGGGCCAAACGGTTGGCCCGCTCGTTCAGCTCACGGTAGGTCAGTGATTGCCCTTCGAACACCAGCGCCACCGCGTGCGGATCACGCTCGACCTGCGCTTCGATCAGATGATGCACCGGCTGCTGGTTCGGGTAGTCGGCAAATGTGTGGTTCCAGTCCTCGACGATCACTCGGCGCTGGGCCGCGTCGAGCAGCGGCAGTTCGCCAATGCGTCGGGTCGGCTGCGCGACGATAGCGCGCAGCAGGTTGAGGAAATGTTCGCCGAGACGAGCGATGGTCGAAGGTTCGAACAGATCGCTGGCATACGACAGCGCCGCACTGATGCCTTCATCGAACTCGAAGGTGTCCAGCGTCAGGTCGAACTGCGCGGTGCCGGCGTCCCAGGTCAGTTCTTCGAGGCTCAGGCCTGGCAACGTCGAAACGGCGCGACGCGCATCGCTGGCATGGTTGAACATCACCTGGAACAACGGTGTATGACTCAGGTTACGAGCGGGTGCGAGCAATTCCACCAACTGCTCGAATGGCAGATCCTGATGCGCCTGCGCGCCCAATGCGCGCTGTTTGACCTGATCAAGCAACTGGTCGAAACGCAGGTTGCCGTCGATCTCAGCCTTGAGCACTTGAGTGTTGACGAAGAAGCCCAGCAGGCGCTCGGTCTCGACCCGGTTACGGTTGGCGATCGGCACACCGACGCGAATATCGTTTTGCCCGGTGTAGCGATGCAACAGGGTCTGGAAGCTCGCCAACAACAGCATGAACAGCGTGGTGTTGCGCTCTTTGGCCAGACGCTTGAGGCCTTCAGCCAGTGCCGGTTCCAGGCTGATCGGCAGACGCGCACCGCGATAGCTTTGCTGCGCCGGACGCGGATGATCGGTGGCCAATTCAAGAATCGGCTGCTCGCCGCCCAACTGCGCCGTCCAGTAATCCAGTTGCCGTTGCTGCTCCCCCGCCTCCAGCCATTGCCGCTGCCAGTGGCCATAATCGGCGTACTGGATCGGTAACGGCGCCAGCGCAGCCGGTTGACCCTGACTGAAACCGGCGTACAACTGCATCAGATCATCGACCATGATTTGCATCGACCAGGCATCAGAAACAATGTGGTGTTGGGTCAGCATCAGCACATGGTCGTCAGCTGCCAATTGCAGGAGTTTGACCCGCAGCAGCGGCCCACGCTGCAAATCGAACAGTTGCCGGGTTTCGGCTTCAATCAACCCGCGCAGGCCTTGCGCGTCGAGCGCGGCATCGACCGCTGCAAGCGCAATGGTCACGGCAGCAGCATCTTCGATCACTTGCACCGGACGTTCGTTGTCCAGCACGAAGCGGGTGCGCAAACTTTCGTGACGCTCGACCAGCGCATCGAAACTCTGTTGCAACGCCGCTGGATCCAGTGCGCCGCGCAAGCGCAGCGCCGCCGGGATGTGATAAGCGCTGCTGGTCGGATCCAGTTGCCAGAGGAACCACTGCCGCTGTTGCGCGAAAGACAAGGCCAGCGGCTGTTCTCGCGGAACGCGGCTGATCACCGATTCCTGCTCGGTCGACGCCGAGTCCATCGCTTGGACAAACCCTTGCAGGCTGTTGTGGGCGAACAGCAGGCGCAGCGGCACTTGAATCTCGAGTTGCTGGCGGATGCGCGACACCACTTGCGTGGCCAGCAACGAATGACCGCCCAATTCGAAGAAGTTGTCGCTCAGGCCAACGCGCTCGACCTTGAGAATCTCGGCCCAGATCGCCGCTACCGCCTGTTGCACCGGCGTCTCTGGTGCCACATAGGTTTTGCGCCATTGACTGGCATCGGGTTTGGGCAACTGTTTGCGATCGAGCTTGCCGTTCGGCGTCCGCGGGAACCGCGCCAGCAGCACCATGTGCGCCGGCACCATGTAATCCGGCAGATTGATCTTGAGGCGTGCATTGAGGCTGTCGCGCAAACGGCTTTGTGCGTCGGCATCCAGCGTGCTCAGATCAGCACTCGGCACAACGTAGGCCACCAACGCCTGACCACCCGGCGCATCCTGGGCCAGCACGGCGGCTTCGCGCACGGCGTCCTGTTCGAGCAGACGCGCTTCGATCTCGCCCAATTCAATGCGGAAGCCACGAATTTTCACTTGATGATCGATGCGGCCGAGGTATTCGATGATGCCGTCGGCACGCTGCCGTGCGAGGTCGCCGGTGCGGTACAGACGCTCGCCCGTCGCGGCATATGGATGCGGTACGAAACGTTCGGCCGTCAGCGCCGGTCGCTGAAAGTAACCGCGCGCCAGGCCTTCACCGCCGATCAGCAACTCACCGGCCACGCCATAAGGCACCGGCAGCAAATCGGCGCCGACGATGTACAGCGAGGTGTTGTCGATCGGCCCGCCCAGCCACGGTTGTGCATCTTGCGAGCGCAGCGGATGCAACGCCGACCAGATCGTGGTTTCGGTCGGCCCGTAGAGGTTCCACACTTCACCGCCGAGGGCGAGCATGCGCACCGCCAGTTCCTGAGGCAGTGCTTCGCCACCGCACAGGCACTTGCAACCGCGCAGTTGCGCGGCGTTTTCGTTGTCGAGCAGCATGCGCCAGGTCGACGGTGTTGCTTGCACCACGTTGACCTGCTCGGCAGCAATCAGCGCCAGCACCGCGTACGGATCCTGCGCGACCTCCTGCCCGGTCAGGACAATGCAGGCGCCAACCATCAGCGGCACATAGATTTCCAGGCCAAAAATATCGAAGGAGAACGTGGTCAACGACAGCGCGCGATCCTGTGCCACCATGCCCGGCGCCTTGGCCATGCTGGCGACGAAATTGGTCAACGCAGCGTGGCGAACCATCACGCCTTTCGGCTGGCCGGTCGAGCCGGAGGTATAGATCGCGTAGGCCAGATGTTCGCCGTGCAGTCGTGTCGGCAGATCTTCGCAGGCAAAGCCGTCGAGCCAATCGCCCTCTTGATCCAGCACCAACGTGGTGAGCGAGTCCGGTACGGGCAACTGGCTGAGCAGCGAGTTCTGCGTCAACAGCAAATCGATGCCGCTGTCGTCGATCATGTACGCCAGACGATCCTGCGGGAACGCCGGATCCAGCGGCAGGTAGGCGCCGCCCGCCTTGAGGATCGCCAGCAGGCCCACCAGCATGTGCGTGCTGCGCTCGACTGAAATACCGACCAGCACATCCGGCGCCACACCAAGGGTTTGCAGCTTGCGCGCCAACTGATTGGCCCGGGCATTGAGCTGGGCGTAGCTCAAGCGCTGGCCATCAATCACCAGCGCCGGGGCATCGGGGGTGCGCGCCGCTTGCGCTTCAAACAGCTGATGAACGAAGCCTTTTTCAGGTGCCGGCGCGACGCTGCGGTTACCGTCGTTGAGGTGCGCTTGATACTCGGCGGCGCTCAGCAGCGGCAGCTCGCCGATGGACTGGCCAGGATTGGTGACAATCCCGCGCAACAGGTTCTGCCAATGCCCGGCCATGCGCGTAACGGTGTCGGCGCCAAACAGGTCGGTGGCGTAGATCAGCGCCGCCGACAGGCCGTCGCTGTGCTCGACGGTTTCCAGGGTCAGATCGAACTGCGCGCTGTGGCTGTCCCAACGCAAACCCTCGACTTTCAAACCGCCCACCGGCGCTGCAGTCGACAGGCCTTGGGTCTGGTGATTGAACATCACTTGGAACAGCGGACTGTGACTGAGGTTGCGCTCGGGTTGCAGCGCTTCGACCAATTGCTCGAACGGCAGATCCTGATGCGCCTGCGCGCCCAGCGCAGTCTGCTTGACCTGCTGCAGCAATGCGCTGAACGCGTCCTGACTGTCGACCTCGCTCTTGAGTACTTGAGTGTTGACGAAAAAGCCGATCAGGCGCTCGGTTTCCACCCGATTACGGTTGGCCGTCGGCACACCGACGCGGATGTCGTTCTGACCGCTGTAGCGATGCAGCAAAGCCTGGAACGAGGCCAGCAGGATCATGAACAGACTGACCCCTTCGCGCTGCGCCATCTGCTTGAGGCCGCTGACCAGCGCCGCGTCGATGTCCAGTTCCAGACGGGCACCGCGATAACTCATGACCGCCGGGCGGGCAAAATCAGTTGGCAATTCGAGTACCGGTTGCTGACCGCCGAGGCGCGCGATCCAGTATTCGAGTTGACGCTCACGCTCGCCCGCCTCCATCCAGTGCCGCTGCCAGATCGCATAGTCGGCGTACTGGATCGGCAACTCGGGCATCACCGGCGCCTGCCCTTCAATGAACGCGGCGTAACCTTTGACCAGTTCCTCAACCATCACCTGCATCGACCAGCCATCGGAGACGATGTGGTGCAAGGTCACGATCAGCACATGATCGTCGGGTGCCAGTTGCAGCAGACGTGTGCGCAGCAATGGCCCTTGTTGCAGGTCGAACAGTTGGCGGGTTTCTTCTTCGATCAAGTGGCGCAGTTGCGTGTCGTCCGGCCTCTGCGCCAGCACTTGCGCTTGCAGCTGCACTGGCGAAACCGCGTGGACTTGCTGCACAGCGTGCTCGCCGTTGAGCACGAAGGTGGTGCGCAGACTGTCGTGGCGCGCCACCAGCGCATTGAAGCTCTTCTCCAGTGCAGCGACGTCCAGCGGCCCGCGCAAACGCAGGGCCGTGGGCATGTGGTACGCCGCGCTTTCGGGATCCAGCTGCCACAGGAACCATTGACGTTCCTGGGCGAAAGACAACGACAAGGTGTCGAACTCGGCACTGACAGGCGGAATCGGCAGGTTCGCCGGGGAAACGTCCTCTTCGAGCATTTTCTGCAAGTACAGGCGACGTTTTTCCAGCGGCAGCGTTATGAAGCGCCTGGCAATACGTTGTGCGACAGCGGTGTCCATCAAACCTCCTCAAATTCATCAAGCAGCGCTTCAAGCTTGCTCAATTTCGACGTGCTCATTTGCTCGCCGGACTGCTCGAGTTGCGCGACAAACGCACCCAGCACCGGGAATTGGAATATCAGTTGGGGCGTCAGCTTCAGGCCCAGTTCGAGTTGCAGGCGCGAGACCACATTGACCACCAGCAGTGAGTGCCCGCCGAGTTCAAAGAAGTCGTCAGCCAGCCCGACCTGGTCGATTTTCAGCACGTCCTGCCAGATCGCCGCGACCTTGCATTCCAGCTCGCTCTGCGGCGCCAGATAAACCGACTGATGCGCGCGGGTGTCCGGTGCCGGCAAGGCCTTGCGATCGAGTTTGCCGTTGGGCGTCAGCGGCAATTGGTCAAGGAAGATCAGGTGGGTCGGCACCATGAAATCCGGCACCTGCCGGGCCAATTGCGCTTTGAGTTGTTCGGCCAGAGGTGCCGCGTCGAGGCTGTTGTCGTGGCTGACCAGATACGCGACCAGGTTCGGCCCGCTCAGTTCTTCCCGCGCCAGCACTACCGCATCACGCACTTCAGGCAGCGCTTGCAGACGTGCTTCGATTTCACCGAGTTCGATGCGCAGACCGCGAATCTTCACTTGATGGTCGATACGACCGATGTATTCGATCACGCCGTCTTCGGCATAACGCGCCAGGTCGCCGGTGCGGTACAGACGACCGCCAAAACCGGCGAACGGATCCGGAATAAAGCGTTCGGCGGTCAGTGCGCCGCGCTGGTGATAACCACGGGCCAGAGAATCACCGGCGATGTACAACTCACCCGTCGCACCGATGGCGCAAGGTTGCAGCGCCGCGTCCAGCACGTAGGTGCGCACGTTGTTGATCGGGCGCCCGATCGGCATGATTCGCGCGTCGTCTGCGACCGTGCGCGGCACCGTGTGGCTGCTGGTGTCGATGGTCGCTTCGGTCGGGCCGTAGAGATTGCGCAACTCACCGTCGAACAGCGCCATCACTTCACGTGAAAGGTGCGCACTCAGGGCCTCGCCACCGCACAGCAACAGGCGCAACGAAGCCAGTTGCTCACGCGTCGCCAGCGGCAGCAACGCTTGCAACAGCGACGGCGCCATTTGCAGCACGCTGATGCGCAGTCGCGCGACGTCGGCCCACAGCGTGGTCAGGTCGAGATTGAATTGCGCTGAGGCCAGCACCAGTTGCGCGCCGTTCATCAGCGGCAGCCAGAATTCCCAGACCGACGCATCGAAGCTGATCGCGGTTTTTTGCAGGACGCGATCCGCAGGCGTCAGTTGCAGGCATTCCTGCATCCACTGCATGTGGTTGCTCAGGCCGCCATGGCGCAGGGTCACGCCCTTCGGCTGGCCGGTGGAGCCGGAGGTGTAGATCACGTAGGCGAGGTTGTGCTCATCGATCAGCACCTGCGGATCGCGCTCGCTGTAAGCATCCAGCCAATGCGCCGGCTGATCGAGCAACAGCGTGGTCACTGCGACATCGGCAAAACGTGGTTGCAGACTGGTTTCAGTCAGCAGCAGGACAATGCCGCTGTCCTCGATCATGTAGGTCAGACGATCCTGCGGATACGCCGGATCCAGCGGCACATAGGCGCCGCCAGCCTTGAGAATCGCCAGCAAGCCGACCACCATTTGCACGCCACGCGACATCGCCAGACCGACCAAAACGTCGGGGCCGACGCCGCGCTCGATCAAGGCATGGGCCAAACGGTTGGCCTGGGCATTGAGTTGCGCATAGGTCAGCGTGGTCTGCTCGGTCACCAGCGCCACGGCGTCCGGCGTCAGCCGTGCCTGCGCTTCGATGCATTGCTGCACCTGATGGTGCTCGGCCGTTGCGACAGTCGTGGCGTTCCAGTCGCGCAACAACAGCGTGCGCGTGACATCGCCCAGCAAGTCGATCTCGCCAAGGCTGCGGCCGGCCGGCGTGCTCACCATCTGCGCGAGCACGTGTGCCACCTGCTCAGCCAGGCGCTCGACGGTGTGTGTAGGGAAAGCAGCGTGGGCATAAGTAAAGTGCAGACTCAGGGTGTCATTGTGATTAACGGCCAGGGTCAACGGGAAATTAGTCTGTTCCTGATTGTCCACGGTGCCGAAGCTCAACCCAGACGGTGCCTGCGCTTGCAGCGCGTCCGACAACGGGTAGTTTTCGAACACCAGCAAGGTGTCGAACAAGCCCTCGCCGCCCTGCCCGGCCCAGCGCTGAATCTCGAACAGCGGCGTGTGCTCGTGCTCGCGCAGGGCGACGTTTTGCGCCTGCACCTGTTGCAACAAGGCAGACACCGTTTGCTCCGGCCGAGGGCTGGCGATGACCGGCAAGGTGTTGATGAACAGGCCGATCTGCTGCTCGATGCCTTTGAGCTCGGTCGGCCGTCCGGACACGGTCGCACCGAAAGCCACGGTGGCATGCCCGGTGTAGTGCTGCAGCAGCAACAGCCAGGCGGCCTGGATGACGGTGTTGAGGGTGACTTTCTGCGTACGCGCAAATTCACTCAGGGCTTGGGTCTGCACCTTGTCCAACCAGTGGTAGTGACTGGCGTGGCTGCTGGCGAACGCCGCTTCGTCAACACCTAAACGGGTTTCGGCGAGACGGGTCGGCGCCTCGAACGAGCGCAGTTGCTCCAGCCAGAACGCTTCACTGACCTTGGCATCGCGCCCTTGCAGCCAACTGATGTAGTCGCGGTAGCGCCCGGCCTGACGCGGCAAGGCCTGGCCGTCATAACGCTGCAGCACTTCGCCGAGCAACTGCGAATTGCTCCAGCCATCCATCAGGATGTGGTGATGGGTGTAAATCAGGTGATAACGCTGCGCGCCGGTCTGCACCAGCACTAGACGCAACAACGGTGCGCAGGCCAGATCAAAGCCCTGCGCCAGCTCTGCCGAAGCCAGTTCAGCGAGTGCTGACGTGACATCGGCGCGAGCGCTCCAGTCCAGCGACGTGAAGGGCACGCGCACCTGTTTGTGCACCACTTGCAGCGGGCGCTCGCTGCCCTGCCAGATAAAACTGCTGCGCAGAATATCGTGGGCATCGACGGCGGCCTGCCAGGCATTTTCGAAACGTTGTGGATCGAGGCCTTCGATGTCCAGGCACATCTGGTTGATGTAATGCCCGCTGCCGTTTTCATAGAGGCTGTGGAACAACATGCCCTGCTGCATCGGCGCCAACGGATAGATGTCATCCACCGCACGCGCCGGCAGTGCCAGACCATCAAGCTGCGCCTGAGTGAAGTCGGCCAACGGGAAGTCCGACGGCGTCATGCCCTGATTGCTCGGCTCGCAGCAATGCGCGATCAACAGCGCCAGTTCAGCGGCATAGTCATCGGCCAGTTGCTGGATCAGCGCCGGATCGAACTGCTGGCGACTGAACGTCCAGCCCAGATTCAACGCACCGTCGAACACCTGACCATTGAGGGTCAGCCAGTTGCCGAGCGTGGTCAGCGGGCTCTGCTCGTCGCCGGCGCCTTCGCTGGCGGGGCTGAACAACGCGCCCTGCGCTTCATCGAAACTGCCGTCAAACTGGCCCAGGTAGTTAAAGGTGATGCGCGGTTGCGGCAGCGCCTGCAACGCTGCACGAGTGGCGTCGTCACCGAGAAAACGCAGCGCACCGAAACCGACGCCTTTATCGGGAATCGCGCGCAAGCCCTGCTTGATCGACTTGATCGAATCGGCGAGGTCAGCCGCCGGGGTCAATTTCACCGGGAACATACTGGTGAACCAACCGACGGTGCGGGTCAGATCGATGTTGGTGAACAATTCTTCGCGGCCATGGCCTTCCAGCTCGATCAAGGTGCTGGCGTGCCCGCTCCAGCGGCAAATCACCCGCGCCAGCGCGGTCAGCAACAGGTCGTTGACCTGCGTGCGATACGCCGCCGGGGCTTCTTGCAGCAGTTGTCGGGTCAGTTGCTTGTCCAGTCGCGTATCGACGGTGACAGCCTGACTATTGAGCGCGCCCGCCTCTGGATCAAGGCACGGCAAGTCACCCTGCACGTCGCTCAACTGCGCCTGCCAGTAGGCCAATTGTTCTTGCAGTTCGGCGCTGCGGGCGTGGCCCTGCAACTGTTCGGCGAAGGCTTTGACCGAACTGGTCTTGGCCGGCAGTTGCACGGCCTGCCCGGCGTGCAGTTGGTTGTAAGCGGTTTGCAGATCGTCGAACAGAATCCGCCACGACACGCCGTCCACCGCCAGGTGATGGATCACCAACAATAGCCGTTGAGTACCATCGGCGAGGTTCGCCAACACCCCGCGCAGCAACGGCCCGGCTTGCAGATCCAGACTGCGCTGGGCCTGATTGGCCAGGGCTTCCAGCGCCGCTGCATCGGCGACTTCGCGCACCCACAGCAGGTTTTCCGACGCCGCTTGACGGTACTCGGCGCGCCAGCCTTCAGCGCTTTCGCTGAACGACAGACGCAAGGCATCGTGATGCTGCACCAGTGCCTGCAAGGCTTGTTCGACAAGCTCGGCTCGCAACGCGCTGGCCGGTTTCAGCAGTACCGACTGGTTGTAGTGGTGACGCTCGGGAATCGCCTCGGCGAAGAACGCTTGCTGGATCGGCAACAGCAACGCGGCGCCCTGAACCGGGGCCTGATCGATTGCTTGCTGGTCAGTGCCGGTCTGCGCCACTGAAGCCAGCGCCTGTACGGTCTGATGCTGGAACAGATCATTCGGCGAGAAACGAATGCCCGCCGCGCGTGCACGACTGACCACCTGAATGGAGATGATCGAGTCGCCGCCGAGTTCGAAGAAGTTATCGCTGAGGCCGACAAGCTCAAGTTTCAGCACGTCCTGCCAGATCGCCGCGATCTGTTGTTCCAGCTCGCTTTGCGGCGCGACGTAATCCAGTTGCACCTGACTGGCGTCCGCTGGCGGCAGCGCTTTGCGGTCGAGCTTACCGTTGGCGGTCAGTGGCCATTGTTCGAGGAACAGCAGGTGCGTCGGCACCATGTAATCCGGCAGATCGGCCTTGAGTTGAGCTTTCAGTTGTTCGCGTAAATCGGCTTCGTTATCGACGTTGTGCGCGGCAATCACATAGCCGACCAGTTGCTGACCGCTCGGCCCGTCTTGCGCCAACACCACCGCTTCGCGCACGGCATCGAGGGCATTCAGGCGTGCTTCGATTTCGCCGAGCTCGATGCGGAAACCGCGGATTTTCACCTGATGGTCGATACGTCCGACGTACTCGATCACGCCGTCGCTGCGGTATTGCGCGAGGTCGCCGGTGCGGTACAGGCGCGCCCCGCTTTCGCCGAATGGATCGGGGATAAAGCGCAGTGCGGTGAGGTCACTACGGTTCAGATAACCGCGCGCCAGACCGGCACGGCCAACGTACAGCTCACCGATGCAGCCCTTGGCCACCGGGTTCAATTCGCCGTCGAGCACGTACCACGACAGGTCGGCGATTGGTTCGCCGATCGGGCTGTTGGCGTCCTGCTCAAGATCCGCCACCGACAATGGACGATACGTCACGTGCACGGTGGTTTCGGTGATGCCGTACATGTTGATCAGTTGCGGGGCAGCATTGCCGAAGCGTTCGAACCACGGACGCAGGGATTTCACGTCCAGCGCTTCGCCGCCAAACACCACGTAACGCAAAGCATTCGCCCGCGAATCGGCGCAAGCCACGTGCATCAATTGCTTGAACGCCGATGGCGTCTGGTTGAGCACGGTGACCCCGGCGTCGCACAGCAGCGCATGGAAGTCCTGCGGCGAGCGGCTGACGTCGTACGGCACCACAAGTAGTTCGCCGCCGTGCAGCAACGCACCGAAAATCTCCCACACCGAGAAGTCGAACGCGTAGGAATGGAACAGGCTCCAGACGTCCGTCGGGGCGAAACCGAACCACGGTTCGGTGGCTTCGAACAAACGCAAAATATTCTGGTGCGGCAGCAACGTGCCTTTGGGTTTGCCGGTGGAACCTGAGGTGTAAATCACATAGGCAAGGTTCGACGACGCCATCATCACTTGCGGATCGGTGTCGGCGAACGCGCTGACATCGCTGTCCAGCAGCAACGTTTGCACGCCTTCTGGAACTGGCAATTGACCGGCCAGCGCAGCTTGGCTCAGCAGCAACTGAATGCCGCTGTCCTCGATCATGTAGGCCAGACGATCCTGCGGATAAGTCGGGTCGAGCGGCACGTACGCGCCACCGGCCTTGAGGATCGCCAGCAGGCCGACGATCATTTCCAGACCACGCTCGGCGGCCAGACCGACCAGCACGTCCGGGCCGACACCGAGGGCGATCAACTGATGAGCACGGCGGTTGGCCTGATGGTTGAGTTCGCCGTAGCTCAGGGTCTGTTCGTTGAAACGCAGGGCGATTGCATCGGGACGCAGACGCGCCTGTTCGGCAATCAGTTGGTGCGCGCAGGCTTCAGTCGGGAAGCTGCGTGGATTCGGATTCCACTCGGCGATGTTCTGTTGCTGTTCGCTGATGTCCAGCAACGGCAATTCGCCGATGCGTTGCTGCGGATCGGCGACGATGCCGTGCAGCAGGTTCAGCCAATGCCCGGCCATGCGCTGCACGGTGGCGGCGTCGAACAGGTCGGTGGCATAGGTCAGTGCGGCGCTGAGTTGGCCATCTGCCTCAAGAGTGTCGAGGGTCAGGTCGAACTGCGCGGTCTGGCTGTGCCAATCCTGCGCTTCGATGATCAGCCCCGGCAACGCCGGCAGGGCCTGACGCCCGGCACTCTGATGGTTGTACAACACCTGAAACAGTGGGCTGTGACTCAGATTGCGTTCCGGGCGCAGCGCCTCGACCAATTGTTCGAACGGCAGATCCTGATGCGCCTCGGCACCGATGGCGGCGTGTTTGACCTGCGCCAGCAGAGCACTGAAACGCTGCTGCGGATCAACCTCGGCCTTGAGCACTTGAGTGTTGACGAAGAAGCCGATCAGGCCTTCGGTCTCGACCCGGTTGCGGTTGGCAATCGGCACGCCGACGCGAATGTCCGACTGATTGCTGTAGCGATGCAAAAGGCTCTGGAACGAGGCTAGCAATAGCATGAACAGCGTGCTGCCCTCGCGCTGGGCCAGTTGCCGCAGTTGCTGGCTGAGCAGCGGCGGCAGGTCGATGCCCAGACGGGCGCCGGCAAAACTCTGCCGCGCCGGACGCGGACAATCAGTCGGCAGTTCCAGCAAAGGCTGCTCACCGCCGAGCACGCCAGTCCAGTAATCGAGTTGGCGCTCACGCTCGCCGGCCGCCATCAATTGGCGCTGCCAGACCGCATAATCGGCGTACTGAATCGGCAGCTCGGCCAACTCGACCGAGTGACCCTGGCTATACGCGGCGTAGCGCTGAATCAATTCCTGCACCAGCAGTTGCATCGACCAGCCATCGGAGACGATGTGATGCTGGGTCAACACCAGCACATGTTCTTCGCGCGCCACTTGCAACAAACCGACGCGCAGCAGCGGGCCGTTTTGCAGGTCGAATGGCTGGCTGATCTGGCGCTGCACATAAGCCTGAGTCTGCTCGGCAGCATTGCCCGAGGTGCAGTCAAGAATCTCCGGCAGCAGGATCGGCGCCTGTTCGGCATGAATCACCTGGAACGCTTGCTCATCGACCTGCACGAAGGTCGTGCGCAGGCTTTCGTGACGCTGGATCAGCTCGGCAAAACTGCGTTGCAGCGCGTTCAGATCCAGCGCGCCGTGAATACGCAGCGCCGCCGGAATGTGATACGCCGCGCTCGCTGGCTCCATTTGCCAGAGGAACCATTGACGTTGCTGAGCGAACGACAATGGCAGTTGTATTTGATCACGCGGCGCCCGAGGGATGCTCGCAGGCTTGGCCACTTGAGTTTGTTCCAGCGCTGCAACGCAGGCTTTGAGGCTGGCGTTTTCGAACAACTGGCGCAGTTGCAGGTTGAGGCCGAGGGTCTGGCGGATGCGCGAAACCATTTGCGTGGCCAGCAGCGAGTGGCCGCCGAGTTCGAAGAAGTTGTCGCTGAGGCCGACACGCTCAAGTTTCAGCACGTCCTGCCAGATCGCCGCGATCTGTTGTTCCAGCGCACTTTGCGGCGCGACGTAATCCAGCTGAACTTGACTGGCGTCCGCTGGCGGCAGCGCTTTGCGGTCGAGCTTGCCGTTGGCGGTGAGCGGCCATTGTTCGAGGAACAGAAGGTGCGTCGGCACCATGTAATCCGGCAGATCGGCCTTGAGTTGTGCCTTCAGTTGCTCGCGTAAATCGGCTTCGTTGTCGACGCTGTGCGCGGCAATCACGTAGCCGACCAGTTGCTGTCCGCTCGGCCCGTCCTGCGCCAACACCACCGCTTCGCGCACGGCATCGAGGGCATTCAGGCGTGCTTCGATTTCGCCGAGCTCGATGCGGAAACCGCGGATTTTCACCTGATGGTCGATACGTCCGACGTACTCGATCACGCCGTCGCTGCGGTATTGCGCGAGGTCGCCGGTGCGGTACAGACGCGCCCCGCTCTCGCCGAATGGATCGGGGATAAAGCGCAGTGCAGTGAGGTCGCCGCGATTCAGATAACCGCGCGCCAGACCGGCACGGCCAACGTACAGCTCACCGATGCAGCCCTTGGCCACCGGGTTCAGTTCGCCGTCGAGCACGTACCACGACAGGTCGGCGATTGGCTCGCCGATCGGGCTGTTGGCGTCCTGCTCAAGATCCGCCACCGACAATGGACGATACGTCACGTGCACGGTGGTTTCGGTGATGCCGTACATGTTAATCAGTTGCGGGGCAGCATCGCCGAAGCGCTCGAACCACGGACGCAGGGATTTCACGTCCAGCGCTTCGCCGCCAAACACCACGTAACGCAAGGCATTCGCCCGAGCATCAGCGCAAGCCACGTGCATCAATTGCTTGAACGCCGACGGCGTCTGGTTGAGCACGGTGACGCCAGCGTCGCAGAGCAATTCATGGAATTCCTGCGGCGAACGGCTGACATCGTACGGCACCACAAGTAGTTCGCCGCCGTGCAGCAACGCGCCAAAAATCTCCCAGACCGAGAAGTCGAAGGCATAGGAATGGAACAGGCTCCAGACGTCTGTCGGGGCGAAACCGAACCACGGCTCGGTGGCTTCGAACAAACGCAAAATATTCTGGTGCGGCAGCAACGTGCCTTTGGGTTTACCGGTCGAACCGGAGGTGTAAATCACATAGGCGAGGTTCGACGACGCCATCATCACTTGCGGATCGGTGTCGGCGAATGCGCTGACGTCGCTGTCCAGCAGCAAGGTCTGCACGCCGTCCGGCACCGGCAATTGACCGGCCAGCGCAGCCTGGCTCAGCAGCAACTGAATGCCGCTGTCCTCGATCATGTAGGCCAGACGATCCTGCGGATAAGTCGGGTCGAGCGGCACGTACGCGCCGCCAGCCTTGAGGATCGCCAGCAGGCCGACGATCATTTCCACACCACGCTCAGCGGCCAGACCGACAAGCACGTCCGGGCCGACACCGAGGGCGATCAACTGATGAGCACGGCGGTTGGCCTGACGGTTTAGTTCGCCGTAGCTCAGGGTCTGCTCGTTGAAACGCACAGCGATTGCATCGGGACGCAGACGCGCCTGTTCGGCAATCAGTTGGTGCGCGCAGGCTTCGCTCGGGAAACTACGCGGGTTCGGGTTCCACTCGGCGATGTTCTGTTGTTGTTCGCTGGCGTCCAGCAACGGCAGTTCGCCGATACGTTGCTGCGGGTCGGCGACGATGCCGTGCAGCAGGTTCAGCCAATGCCCGGCCATGCGCTGCACGGTGGCAGCATCGAACAGGTCGGTGGCGTAACTGAGGGTGGCTGCCAGTGCGCCGTCAGCCTCATGTGTATCGAGGGTCAAATCAAACTGGGCGGTGTGCGAACTCCAGTCGAGGCTTTCGACTTGCAGCCCCGGCAGTTGCAACGCCTGCGCCGCCACGCCGCCCTGATGGTTGAACATCACCTGGAACAGCGGGTTGTGGCTCGACTGTCGATCCGGTGCGAGGGCATGCACCAGTTGCTCGAACGGCAGATCCTGATGCGCTTGCGCGCCCAACGACGCCTGTTTGACCTGCGCCAGCAATGCCTTGAAGGACATGCTGCCCTGCACCTGAGCGTCCAGCACCTGGGTGTTGACGAAGAAGCCGATCAGCCCTTCGGTTTCGACCCGATTACGGTTGGCCACCGGCACGCCGACGCGGATATCCGCCAGACCGCTGTAGCGATGCAGCAAGGCCTGGAACGACGCCAGCAAGACCATGAACAACGTCATGCCTTCACGCTGGGCCAACTGTTTCAGACGTTCGCTCAGCTCGCTGCCAACGCTCAGATCCAGACGCGCGCCGCGATGACTTTGCACCGCCGGACGCGGACGATCCGTCGGCAATGGCAGAACTTCGCCGCCATCGCCCAGACGTTCGGTCCAGTACGCCAGTTGCCGCTCCAGCTCACCGGCCTCCATCCACTTGCGCTGCCAGATCGCGTAATCGGCGTATTGGATCGGCAAAGCCGCGAGGTTGGCTGGCTGGCCACTGCTGTGCGCGGCGTAGAGTTTGACCAGATCATCGACCATGATCTGCGCCGAAGCACCATCGCAAATAATGTGATGTTGGGTCAGCACCAGCACATGATCATCCGGCGCGATTTGCAGCAGCTTGACCCGCAGCAACGGGCCTTGTTGCAGGTCGAACAGCGTGGCGATTTCAGCGTCGATCAACGCCTTGAGGCCTGCATCGTCGGGCGGCGTGTCCAGCACCTGCGCAGTCAGCGGCAGACTAAGTCGCGGCTGGACTACCTGAATCGGGCCGTCCGCGCCATCGACAAACACCGTGCGCAGCACTTCATGGCGTTGGAGCAAGGCATCGAAACTGCGCTGCAATGCCGACAGATCAAGAGCACCACGCAAACGCAATGCCGTCGGCACGTGGTAAGCGGCGCTGTGCGGGTCGAGTTGCCAGAGGAACCACTGACGCTCCTGCGCGAACGACAAGCCAATCGTTTCGAACTCACCGCGCACCGGTGGAATCGGCAACGCCGCAAAGCTCATGTTCTTGCTCTGCATTTTTTGCAGAAACGCTTGCCGCTGGGCGAGCGGCAAACGGATGAATCGCTGAACCAGAGACAGGTTATCGAGCTGAGTCATTTTCAAAGGGTCTCCAGGTCTGCCAGGAAATCAT
This sequence comes from Pseudomonas sp. NPDC088885, assembly GCF_044750025.1. Lineage (NCBI taxonomy): Bacteria > Pseudomonadati > Pseudomonadota > Gammaproteobacteria > Pseudomonadales > Pseudomonadaceae > Pseudomonas > Pseudomonas sp. NPDC088885. The sequence goes on from NZ_JBIVJB010000007.1 coordinate 82,692, forward strand.
GCATCTCACTCAGGTCTTCGCTGGAGTGAGGGGTCAGGTGAACAGCCAGTTGCTCGGCGTACTCGCGCAGCGATGCGGTGCGGAACAGCAGATCCAGCGGCACCGCCGCCCCTTGCTCCAGTTGCAGGCGCGCGGTGGCCTGAGTCGCCAACAGTGAATGTCCACCCAGTTCAAAGAAGTTGTCGTCGCGCCCTACCCGGTCGAGTTTGAGCACGTCTTGCCAGATGGCGGCGACGCTGTGTTCCAGCGCCCCATCCGGCGCCACGTAGGCGCGCAGCAGTTGGTTGGCGTCCGGCAGCGGCAGCGCCTTGCGGTCGAGCTTGCCGTTGGGGGTCAGCGGGAAACGTTCCAGCAGCATCCAGTGCGCCGGCATCATGTAGTCGGGCAGTAACGGTGCCAGTGCCGATTTCAACGCGTCGCGCAGGGCTGCGGGCTCGGCATCCTGTGGCTTCGCCGCAATCAGGTAGGCCACCAGTTGCAAGCCACCCGGCCCTTCCTGCGCCACCACCGCAGCTTCGCGAATCGACGGCTGCGCCAACAGGCAGGCTTCGATTTCACCCAGCTCGATGCGGAAGCCCCGAATTTTCACCTGATGGTCAACGCGCCCGAGGTACTCGATCACCCCGTCAGCGCGATAACGCGCCAGGTCACCGGTGCGATACAGCCGCGCACCGTTGCCGAACGGATCGGGCAGGAAGCGCTCGGCGGTCAGCGCCGGCCGCTCGTGATAACCCCGCGCAAGACCATCGCCACCGATCAGCAATTCACCGATCACACCGGCCGGGTTTGGCGCAAAGTGTTCGCCGAGAATGTGCAGCGTGGTGTTGGCAATCGGCCCACCAAGGTAAGGCTGGCGTTGCTCGGCCGTCAGTTGATAAGCCGCTGACCAGATCGTCGTTTCCGTCGGCCCGTAAAGGTTCCAGACTTGCCCGGCGACCTCAAGCAGACGTGCGGCCAGATCCTCGGCCAGCGCTTCACCGCCACACAGGCATTTGCGCCCTGCAAGCCGCGCAGCCTGTGGATGATCAAGCAACATTCGCCAGGTCGACGGCGTCGCCTGAACCACGCTGACCTGCTGTTGATCGATGATCTGCAGCAGCGCCTGCGGGTCGTGCGCACTCTGCTTGTCCACCAGCACCACGCAAGCCCCGCTGAACAGCGCGCCGTACAACTCGAGCCCGAAAATATCGAAGGAGAACGTGGTCAGCGACAGCACGCAGTCAGTCGCCACAAGCCCCGGCTCACGGGCCATGCTCGCGACAAAATTGACCAGTGCCGCGTGGCGCACCATCACGCCTTTCGGCTTGCCGGTGGAACCCGAGGTGTAGATCGCATAGCTGAGGTTATCGCCGTCGACCGCCACCTGCGGATTGGCCGCCTGTGCAGCGCTGATCGGTTCTTCGAGGGAGCCCGGCACCAGCGTCTGCACACCGGCCGGAATTGGCAGCACTTGCAGCAACGACGCCTGAGTCAGCAACAACTGCAAACCGCTGTCTTCGATCATGTGCGCCAAACGATCGCTCGGGTATTGCGGATCCAGCGGCACGTAAGCGCCACCGGCCTTGAGGATCGCCAGCAAGCCGACAATCATCTCCACGCCGCGCTCCAAAGCGATGCCGACCAGACGATCCGGGCCAACCCCTTGGGCAATCAGGCGATGGGCCAGACGGTTGGCCTGCGCATTCAGCTCGGCGTAGGTCAAGCATTGCTCACCGAACACCAGCGCTGTCGCGTCAGGCGTCTGGCTGGCGCGCGTTTCGATCAACCGGTGGATGCAACGCGACTCGGGCCAAGGCGCTGCGCTGGCATTCCACGCCAACAATTGCTGATCGGTTTCGGCGGCGTCGAGCAGGTTCAATTCACCCAGTGCACGTTCGCTGCCGTCGATCATTTGCAGCATCAAACGTTGCAGGTGCAGGCCCATCTGCTCGACCGAAGCGGCCGTAAACTGTGCGCATTGATAGCTGAATTGCACCGCCAGCTCGGCAGCGAGGCTGACCGACAGCGTCAGCGGATAGTTGGTTTGCTCCAGATTATCCACGGCACCGAAACGCAGGCCTTGCGGCGAGCTCTGTTCCAGCGCCTCGGAAATCGGGTAGTTCTCGAACACCAGAATAGTGTCGAACAGCGCCTCACCGCCCAATCCCGCCCAGCGCTGAATGTCGAACAACGCAGTGTGTTCGAACTCGCGTAGCGCCAGATTCTGCGCCTGCACGCCGTGCAACCAGTCGCCGAGACGCTGCTCCGGACGCGGGCTGGCGATGACCGGCAAGGTGTTGATGAACAGCCCGATCTGCTGTTCTACACCGAGCAGATCCGCCGGACGCCCCGACACCGTCGCGCCGAACGCCACGCAGGATTTGCCGATGTAACGTTGCAACAGCAGCAGCCAGGCCGCTTGCACCAGCGTGTTGACCGTCACTTTCGCATCGCGGGCAAATTCGCTCAAACGCTGAGTCTGTTCCGAATCCAGCTGCACCCGATGCTGCGCATAAGCGTGAGGCTCGACGTTTTGCGTCGGCGCCGCAAACACCTGCGCCAGACGCACCGGCTCATCCAGTTCACGCAATTGCTCGAGCCAGAAGGCTTGCGCGGCACCGGCGTCCTGACGCTGCAACCAACCAATGTAATCGCGATAACGCCCACTCGGCCGCGCCACCGTTTCACCGCTGTAATGCTGCAACACTTCGCCGAGCAACTGCGCGCTGCTCCAGCCGTCCATCAGGATGTGGTGGTTGGTGTAGATCAAGTGATGACGATCGGCAGCAATGCGCACCAAGATCAGACGCAGCAACGGTACCGCGCTCAGATCCAGACCTCGTGCGCGCTCGTCATCGGCAAGGGTTTGCAGTGCCGCGTCCAGATCAGTCTGAGCGCTCCAGTCGAGCACGCGGAACGGTACGTCGAGATGACGCTGCACAACTTGAACGGGTTGATCCAGATCGCCCTGCCAGAAGAACCCGGTGCGCAGAATGTCGTGCGCATCGACCACCGCTTGCCACGCGGCGCGGAAACGCTGCGGATCAACGCCGTCGACGTCCAGACGCATCTGGTTGATGTAATCGCCACCGCCCTGTTCGAGCAAGGTGTGGAACAGCATGCCCTGCTGCATCGGCGACAGCGGGTAGATGTCATCGACGGACTGCGGCTGTTGCACCAACACGTCGAGTTGCGCCTGCGTCAGCGTCGCCAGCGGGAAGTCCGACGGCGTCACGCCACGGTTGGCGCTGTCGCAGCAATGCGCGATCAGTGCGGTGAGTTCTTGCAGGTAATCGTTGGCCAGACGCTGGATCGTCGCCGGGTGGAACATCTCGCTGCTGAACGTCCAGCTCAGATCCAGCTCACCGCCGAAGACTTTGCCGTCCAGCGCCAACGGGCTGCCCAGCGGGCCGGCCATGTTGACTTCTTCGCCGCCGGATTCGCTGGTCGGCACGAACAAGGCATCGTCGCCGGCATCGAAGCTGCCGTCGAACTGGCCGAGGTAGTTGAAGGTCAGGCGCGGTTTCGGCAAGGCTTGCAGCGCTTGCTGTGCAGCGGCGTCGCCAAGGTGCGCGAGGGCACCGAAACCGATGCCTTTGTTGGGGATCGCACGCAGTTGCTCCTTGATCTGCTTCAGCGAAGCGCCGAGGTCGGCGACCGGCGCCAATCGCGCCGGGAACACGCTGGTGAACCAGCCAACGGTGCGGGTCAGATCGACGTTGTCGAACAGGTCTTCGCGACCATGACCTTCCAGTTGCACCAGCACACTGTCGTCGCCGGTCCAGCGCACCATCACTCGCGCCAGCGCGGTCAGCAGCAGGTCGTTGACTTGCGTGCGGTAGGCCGCCGGGGCTTCCTGCAACAGCTGACGGGTCAGGGCTTTGTCCAGTTGCGTGCGGATCGATTGCGCCTGATCGTGTTGCTGACCGGCGTGCGGGTTGTCGCAAGGCAACTCAGTCGAAACGCCTTGCAGTTGTTGTTGCCAGAAACCCAGTTCGGCCTGCAGCGGCGCACTCGCGGCGTAGTCTTGCAGCGCCTCGGCCCAGGCTTTGACCGCACTGGTTTTGGCCGGCAGTTGCACAGTCGCACCCGCCAGAATCTGCCGATAAGCGCTCTGCAGATCTTCGAACAGAATCCGCCACGACACGCCATCGACCACTAAGTGGTGAATCACCAATAACAAGCGTTGAGTGCCATCGGCGAGGTTTGCCAGCACCGCGCGAATCAACGAACCGTCACTCAATTGCAGGCTGCGCTGAGCCTGATTGCCCAGCGCTTCGAGCGCCGCGACATCGGCGACCTCGACTTGCCACAAAACGGTTTCGCCCGCTTGCGTCGCGACATCGCGGTATTGCGCCGACCAGCCTTGCGCCTGTTCGGCAAAGTCCAGACGCAGGCTGTCGTGATGCGCTACCAGTGCGTCCAGTGCTTGTTCGAGCACTTGCGCGTCGAGTGCCTGGTTCGGTTTGAGCATCACCGACTGGTTCCAGTGATGACGATCAGGAATCGGCTGGGCGAAGAACCATTGATGAATCGGCAGCAGCGCCGTTGCACCGGTCACCGGTTGTTGATCGATCAGTTGCAGCGGCTCGCCGGTTTGCACCACGGCGGCCAGCGCCTGAATGGTCTGATGCTGGAACAGATCCTTCGGGGTGAAGCGCAAACCGGCCTGACGAGCGCGGCTGACCACTTGAATCGAGATGATCGAATCGCCGCCCAGCTCGAAGAAGTTATCGCTGAGGCCGACGCGTTCCAGCTTCAACACGTCCTGCCAGATCGTCGCCAGTTGCTGCTCCAGCGCGCTTTGCGGCGCGACATAGACTTGCTGCAATTGGCTGACATCCGGCTTCGGCAGGTTCTTGCGATCGAGCTTGCCATTCGGGGTCAGCGGCATGCGCTCCAGACGCAAAACGTAGGCTGGAACCATGTGCGCCGGCAGCGTGGCCTTGAGTTGTTCACGCAGTTGCTCGGCAAAATCTTCGCGCGGCGAGTCGCTGACCACGTACGCGACCAAGCGTTTGCTGCCGGCGCTTTCCTGCGCCACAACCACCGCTTCGCGCACGCCTTCAAGGGCTTGCAGACTGGCTTCGATCTCGCCGAGTTCGATGCGGAAGCCACGGATTTTCACCTGATTGTCGATACGTTCCAGGTAGTCGAACGTGCCGTCAGCGCGCTGGCGCACCAAGTCGCCGGTGCGATACAGCACGCCGCCGCTACGGCTCAACGGGTCAGCGACAAAACGCTCGGCGGTCATCGCCGGGCGGTTCAGGTAACCCCGCGCCACACCGCTGCCGCCCAGATACAACTCACCGGCCATGCCTTGCGGCAGCAGATTCAGATCAGCGTCCAACACATAGGCGCTGCGATCACCGATGCGGCTGCCGATTGGCGCGTACGCGGCGCCGCACGGTTCGTCGCGAGCGGCCTTCCAGATCAGCGGCGTGACCACGGTTTCGGTCGGGCCGTAGCCGTTGATGATGTACTCGGGATTCAGCGCCCGCTTGACCCGTTCGAAACTGGCGTTCGGTACCGCATCGCCACCGAAGCAGTAGATACGCACCTTGGGCGGATTGCCGACCCGTTCGGCGTGTTCGGCCAGTTGTTGCAAGTACACCGGCGGGAACGCGACCACGGTCACGCCGTGCTCGATCATCGCGTTGTAGGTCTGCTCCGGCGTCCACAAGCTGTCGTCGCGAATCAGCAGCGAGCCGCCGTGGGTCAGGCTGGTCAGCCAGCGCTCGTGGGCGCCGTCGAAGGCGAACGACATGAAATGGAATTCGCAATCGCTGTCGCGCATTTCATAGCGCTCACCGATGGCCAGGCAGTGCATGGCCAGCGGGCCGTGGCTGACGCTGACGCCTTTCGGGTTGCCGGTGGAACCCGAGGTGTAAATCACGTACGCAAGGTTGTGCGGATCCAGCGCCACGATCGGTGCCTGCGCCGGGTGCGCGCTGAGGTCGAGGTGATCGAGTTCCAGCACGGTCAGGGTGTCAGCGATCGGCAATTGCGCCGTCACCCGCGAATCGGTCAGCAACAGCGCCAGACCGGAATCCTCCATCAGATACGCCAGCCGCTCGCGTGGGTAACTGGTGTCCAGCGGCACGTAAGCGCCGCCGGCCTTGAGCACCGCCAGCAGCGCGACAATCAAACCTTCGCTGCGCGGCAGCGCGACACCGACACGCACTTCGGCGCCAACGCCACGCGCCACCAGTTCATGGGCGAGACGGTTGGCGCGGGCATCGATGTCGCCGTAGCTGAAATGCTTGCCGTCGAAAATCACTGCGGTGCGATCCGGCTGCTGCGCCGCCAAGCGCGCGTAACGCTGATGCACGGCGAGTTCGACCGGGTACGCCTGCGGTTGGTTTTCAAGGATCTGCCGGGTGTGTTCTTCGACCGTTGCCAAGGCTATTTGACCGAGACGACGTTCGGCAGATTCGGCGAATTGCTCCAGCAGGTGCAGCAGTTGCGCGCTGAGACGCTCGACAGTCGTGACACTGAAATGCGTCTGATCAAAACTCATGTGCAGCGCGAGGGTTTCGCCCAGTGTCACGCCCAGGGTCAGCGGGTAGTGCGTCTGATCCTGGTTGGCCACTTCGCCGAATACCACGCCTTGCGCGGTGCCGTGTTGCAGCGCCTCGGAAATCGGGAAGTTCTCGAACACCAGCAGCGTGTCGAACAACGACTCGCCGCCCTGCCCGGCCCAACGCTGAATGTTCGCCAGCGGCGTGTGTTCGAACTCGCGCAGGCTGAGGTTCTGCGCCTGCACCGCCGCCAGCCATGCGGCTACGCTTTGATCCGGACGCGAACCGGCGATCACCGGCAAGGTGTTGATGAACAAACCGACTTGCTGCTCGATGCCGACCAGTTCCGCCGGACGTCCGGCGACGGTGGTGCCGAACGCCACGCAAGCGCTGCCGGTGTAACGCTGCAACAGCAGCAACCACGCGGCTTGCACCAAGGTGTTGGCGGTGACTTTCTGCTGCCGGGCAAACTCGTTCAGGCGTTGCGTACGCGCTGCGTCGAGTGAGTAATGCTTGAGCGCATGCCCGCGCTCGGCACGCACCTCACCGCCGCCCGCCGCCGCTTGCGCGAGCACAGTCGGTTCGTGGAAGTCGGCCAGTTGCGCCAGCCAGAACGCTTCACTGACGGCGCCGTCCTGACGTTGCAGCCACTGGATGTAATCGGCGTAACGGCTTAGCGGACGCGGCGGTTGCTGGCCGGCATAACGCTGCAGCACTTCGCCGAGCATCTGCGCGCTGCTCCAACCGTCCATGAGAATGTGGTGGTTGGTGAAGATCAGGTGATGACGCTGATCGGCGATTTGAATCAGCGTTACGCGCAGCAGGCCGGCCGCGGTCAAATCGAAGCCCTGCGCCAGATCGGCGGCAGTGAAATCCTTGAGTGCCTGCGCGATGTCAGGGCGTGCGCGCCAGTCGAGCAAGGCGTACGGCAACTCGAGGCGGCGATGGATGATCTGCAGTTGTTCCTGCAATTCACCCTGCCAGATAAAACCGCTGCGCAGGATGTCGTGGGCGTCCATGGTCGCTTGCCACGCCGCACGAAAACGCTCGGGGTCGAGGCCGTCGACATCGACGCAGAGCTGGTTGATGTAGGCGCCGGTGCCCTGTTCGTACAAGGTGTGGAACAGCATGCCCTGCTGCATCGGCGACAGCGGATAAATGTCTTCGATGCCGGCGGCCGGCACTGCGATCGCATCCAGTTGTGCCTGAGCGATGTGCGCCAACGGGAAGTCCGACGGCGTGATGCCCATGGTTTCCGGCAGGCAGCAATGGCTGATCAGCGCTTGCAATTCAGCGCTGTATTCGTCGGCCAGACGGGCGACGGTCGCCTCGTTGAACTGCTCGCGGCTGAACGTCCAGCGCAGGTCGAGTTCACCGTCGTACACCTGGCCTTCGACGCCCAGCCAGTTGTCCAGCGGCGCATCGAGACTTTGCTCCAGCCCGGCGCGCTCACCGGCCGGACTGAACAGTGCGCCCTCCTCGGCATCGAAACTGCCGTCGAACTGGCCGAGGTAGTTGAAGGTAATGCGCGGCAGCGGCAGCGCTTTGAGCGAGGCTTGCGCCGCGTCGTCGCCGAGGTAACGCAGCACGCCAAAACCGATGCCCTTGTTGGGGATCGCGCGCAATTGTTCCTTGATCTGCTTGATCGCGTCCGCCAGCGAATCCGCCGGGGTCAGGCGCACCGGGAACAGGCTGGTGAACCAGCCGACGGTGCAGGTCAGATCGACGTCGTCGAACAGGTCTTCGCGACCGTGACCTTCCAGTTGAATCAGCGTGTCGGCGTGCCCGCTCCAGCGGCAGATCACCCGCGCCAGCGCCGTCAGCAACAGGTCGTTGACCTGCGTGCGATAAGCCGCCGGCGCCTGTTGCAGCAGTTGTTGGGTGAAAGTTTTGTCGAGGCGACTGTGCAGCACCTGAGCGTGGCGACTTTGCAGACTGCCCTGCGGGTTGTCGCACGGCAGATCCAGTGCCGCGCCGTCGAGTTGTTGCTGCCAGAAACGCAACTCGGCCTGCACCGCGTCAGTCGCGGCATAGGCTTGCAGATGCTCGCCCCAAGCCTTGTACGAACTGGTTTTGGCCGGCAGTTTGATGCTCTTGCCTTGCACTGTTTGCTGATAAGCCTGTTGCAAATCTTCGAGCAAAATCCGCCACGAAACACCGTCTACCGCCAAGTGATGCACGGCCAGCAATAGACGCTGACTGCCATCGGCGACGGTCGCCAGTACCGCGCGCAACAGCGGGCCGTTTTGCAGGTTCAGGCTTTGCTGGGCCTTGGCGTATAGCGCTTGCAGATCATCAGCGTCGAGACGGTCAGCCGTCCACAGCAGCACAGGATCCACCGCGACCGGCGCCACTTCTGCACGCCAACCCTCAGCGCTTTCGACGAAGCGCGACCGCAAAGCATCGTGCTGCACCAGTAAGGCATTCAGCGCTTGCAACAGCGCCTCGGCATCCAGAACTTGATGACTGCGCAGCAGCACTGCCTGGTTCCAGTGGTGACGCTGAGGAATGTCTTCGGCGAAGAACGTCTGCTGGATCGGCAGCAACGACAACTCACCGCTGACCGGGCCTTGATCGATGCTTACAGCGACGTTGCCTTGCTGGGCGACGCTGGCCAGACCTTGCACGGTCTGATGCTGGAACAGGTCGCGCGGGCTGAAATGAATCCCGGCCTGACGCGAACGGCTGACCACTTGAATCGAGATGATCGAGTCACCGCCCAACTCGAAGAAGTTGTCGGTCAGGCCGACCTGTTCGAGCTTGAGCACGTCCTGCCAGATGGCTGCGATTTTCTGTTCCAGCGCACTGCGCGGCGCGACAAACGCTTGCTGCATCTGGCTGGCGTCCGGCGCCGGCAGTGCTTTGCGATCGAGTTTGCCGTTGGGACTCAGCGGCAATGCACCGAGGAACAACAGCTGCGTCGGCACCATGTAATCCGGCAGGCTGTCCTTGAGTTGCGCTTTGATCGCTTCGCGCGCAGCGCCTTGGGCTTCGGGTGAAGCGGCAACCACAGCGGTGTCTTTCGGCACCACGTACGCCACCAGTTGCAGGCTGCTGCCACCCTGCACCGCCAGCACCACGGCTTCTTTGACGGCATCGAGTTCTAACAGGCGCGCTTCGACTTCGCCCAATTCGATACGGAAGCCACGGATTTTTACTTGATGGTCCACCCGGCCAACGTATTCGATCTGGCCATTGGCGTTAAAACGCGCAAGGTCGCCGGTGCGGTAAAGACGTGCGCCGTTAGTGGAAAACGGATCGGGGATAAAACGTTCAGCGGTCAGATCCGCGCGCTGGAAGTAACCTCGTGCCAGCAACTCACCGCCAATCAGCAGTTCACCGACCACGCCAATCGGCGTCGGCTGAGCGTCGGCATCCAGCAGATAGGCATGACGTCCCGGCAATGGCTGACCTATCGGCATGGTCAGCGGCAACGGCTGACGACCGAACACGTAATCGCTGCAATCTAGCGTGGTTGCGGTGACGGTGGCCTCAGTCGGGCCGTAGGTGTTGAGCAACTTGACGTGCTCCAGCCCTGCCAGGCGCCAGGCCTGCACACCTTCCGGCGGCATTGCTTCACCACCGCTGTGAACCTGACGCAGCGCGGCGTAATCACGCGGGCCGGCGGCGGCGAATTCCTTGGCAATCATGTTCCAGTAGGCAGTGGTCAAGTCCATGACCGTGATGCCGTGCGCGACGATATTCCGGTACAGGGTTTCGCTGTCCCAGACTTCGTTGCCGCGCAGCACCACCGAGGCGCCGCAGGTCAGCGGGCCAAACAGTTGCTCGCCGAAGGCATCGAAGTTGAACGTGGCAAATTGCAGCGCGCAATCGGCGGCGCTCAAGGCGTAGTAATGCTGCGAAGCGAAGGCGTGTTTGCTCAGTGCACCGTGGCTGATACCGACGCCTTTAGGGCGGCCGGTGGAGCCGGACGTGAACATCACATAGGCGAGGTTATCCGCCCACACCGCGCGTTGCGGATTGCTGTCGTCGGTAAATTCCCACGCTTCGGCTTGATCGAGGCACAGGCTGCGCACGTTGTGCGGCACCGGCAGACGCTCGAGTAAATGGCTTTGCGTCAGCAGCAAACGACTGCCGCTGTCTTCGATCATGCACAGCAAGCGGTCGCGCGGGTATTGCGGATCCAGCGGCACATACGCGCCGCCAGCCTTGAGCACGGCGACAATGGCAACGATCAGCTCCAGCCCGCGATCAACCGCAACGCCGACCAGCACTTCCGGGCCGACGCCCTGCGCCAGCAATGTGCGAGACAAACGATTGGCGCGGGCGTTGAGCTGTGCATAAGTGAGTTGCTGACCGTCGAAAATCAGCGCGATGGCATCAGGTGTTTGCGCGGCCTGCGCTTCGAACAGCTCATGCACCGGGCGCTCGCTCGGCCATGTTGTGTCGTGACGACCCCAGTCCTGTGTCAGTTGCTCAAGCTCCTGCGCTTGCAGCAAACCGATCTCGCCAACCCGCTGTTGTGGATCGCTGACGATGCTGTGCAGCAGATGTGTCCAGTGCCGCGCCATGCGTTCGATGGTTGTGCCGTCGAACAGGTCGCTGGCGTAGGTGAACGCAGCGTGCAACTGGCCGCCCTTTTCGTAGGTGTCCAGGCTCAGGTCGAACTGGGTGCTGCGGCTTTCCCATTCGATCACGCCGAGTTCCAGACCGCTGCCGACCTTGAGGGTGGTGACGTCAGCGACTTCCGGCTGGTGGTTGTACATCACCTGGAACAGTGGGTTGTAACTCAGGCTGCGTTCCAGTTTCAGCGCCTCGACCAGCCGTTCGAACGGCAGATCCTGATGCGCCTGAGCACCGAGCGCGGTTTCCTTGAGCGCGCTGAGCAGATCCGCGAATGGTGTCTGGCCATCCAGTTGCACGCGCAGCACCTGAGTGTTGACGAAGAATCCGATCAGGCCTTCGATCTCGCGGCGATTGCGATTGGCGATGGGCACACCGACGCGCAGGTCGGTCTGCCCGGTGTAACGGTGCAGCAGAATATTGAAGGTGCCGAGCAACAGCATGAACAGCGTGATGCCATGCTGTCGGGCGACGCCGCGCAATTGCTCGACCAGCGCAGCCTCCACTACGTGCTCATGGCGACGGCCGCGATTGCTCGGCAAGACTGGGCGCGGACGGTCGAGCGGCAGCTCCAGCACCGGATGCTCGTCACCCATTTGCGCCAGCCAGTAATCGAGTTGACGCTGCTGCTCTCCCGCCTCCAGCCAACGCCGCTGCCACAGCGCGTAATCGCTGTACTGCACCGGCATCGGCGGCAGCTCGGCCACTTGCCCCTGATCATGGGCGTCATAGAAGCGGCAGAATTCGTCGATCAACACGTTCATCGACCAGCCGTCGGAAACAATGTGGTGCAGGGTCAGCAGCAGCACGTGTTCCTGCTCGGCCAGATGCAACAGACGCACGCGCAGCAGTGGGCCGTTGGCGAGATCGAACGGCAGCAGCGATTGCTCTTCGGCTGCTGCAGCTACGCGTAATTCACGTTCGGCAGCGGGTAAATCGCTGAGGTCGACGCGCTGGATCTCCAGCGGTTGTTGCAGCGGCACTTGCAGCAGGCTGTCATCGGGCTGCTGCTGGAACACCGTGCGCAAGGTTTCATGGCGCTCGATCAGGCTGGCGAACGCTTGCTCCAGCGCCGGCTGATTCAGCCGCCCGCTCAGGCGCACCGCCGCCGGCAGGTTGTACGCGCCGCTCTGCGGATCCAGATGCCAGAGAAACCACATGCGTTGCTGGGCATAAGACAGTGCCTGCCGATCCTCGGCCTCGACCCCGGCCGGAATCGGAAACCGCGAAAAATCCACCCCTTCCCTCTGCAAGGCAGCAAGGAACATCTGGCGCTTTTCCAGGGGCAACCCGATAAACCGGCGAGCGAGTTTCAGGGAGTCTTCTGCATTCATTTCTTGGCATCCGGATCAGTAGGCAGGCAGCACAAAGGCACGTCGTCCCTATAAAACGAATGCAGACCGGAAAAATTAGCGATTGAGAACAACTATCAGGCGGGAGGTACAGCGGAGATTTCAGACCGCTCCTGTAGGAGCTGCGGCACGCTGCGATCTTTTGATCTTGATCTTTAAAATCAAAAGATCGCAGCGTGCCGCAGCTCCTACAGGAATGGTGTCAGGCAGTCGCGGCCATGGCGTGGCGGCGATGGTGTATGTCGAGCTGGTCTTTGATCACCTTGAGCACTTTGGCTTCGTGCTCATGGATGAAAAAGTGCCCGCCGGCGAGCATGTCCACCGAGAAACTGCCCGAGGTTTCCTTGCTCCAGCCGATCAATTGTTCAGTAGTTGCGCGGTCAGCCTTGCCGCCGAGCACGTGCACCGGGCAGTTGAGCAGTGGGCGTTGCTGCGGCTCGAATTTGCCGCACAGCAGAAAATCGGCGCGCAGGATCGGCAGGGTCAGGCTCATCAACTCGTCATTGGCCAGCACTTCTTCGCTGGTGCCATTGAGCGTGCGCAGTTGCTCGATCAGTTCGGCGTCGGTCTTGGCGATGGCAAAGCCACGATCGTAATCGGCGCGCTGGGTCGGCGCCGCCGTGCCGGACGCGAACAACGCCACCGGCTCAGGGCAACCCAGGGCCCGCAGTGCATGGGCCATCTCACAGGCCAGCAACGCACCGAGGCTATGACCGAACAACGCATAAGGCGTCTTCAATGTTGGCTGTAACTCCCTGGCCAATTGCATCGCCAAGGCGCGCATATCGGTCTGCAGCGGCTCGTCAAAGCGCGCACCACGCCCCGGCAGCTCCACCGGTTTGAGCTGCAGCCATTGCGGCAACTTCGGTCGCCAGCGGCTATAGACCATCGCACTGGCACCGGAATACGGCAGGCACAGCAAAGTCAGCTGGGTCACCACACTTCCCTCAAAAAAATTCGTCTGTAGAGAGAAACGGTTGACTGCCCGGGCAAATTAGTCGACGCCGGCTAAATCGCCCACACAGGTGCTCGTTAACCGTTCAGATAAAACCAATAACGAGGATTCACCGTGGATCTGCAGAGCATCCTGAGCAAACTGTTCGCCAATGCCGGCGCCGTCGGTATTGAAGGTGTTTTCCAATTCGTTTTTAGCCCGCAGCTGGCTTATTGGTCTGAGGTCAAGGCCAGCAGCCGCACCGAGGCAGGCCGCCATGCGAGCCCGGACGTGACCATCGAAGTCGCTGAACAGGATTTCCTCGGGATCATGGTCGGCATGGCCAACGTCGAAGAGCTGTTCGCCAGCGGTCGCCTGAAGATTGGCGGCAACATGGGGCTGGCGACGATGCTGCCGCAGATCATCGACCATGCTCGAAACGGTGGCGGTGCGGTCGCTGAAAAAGTCGACATGAACAAGCGCTACCCGACGCCGCCGCGCTTCAGTGAAAAGCTCACCGCCAGCCTGCCGACCCAGGTCAACGTCGAACGGCGTGCGCGCGAGGAGCTATCGGTGACTGAGTTCAAAAGCCGTTATTTGCCCCACGGCATTCCCGTGGTGATCAGCAACGCATTGCACGACTGGCCGCTGTTCAAACTCAGCCGCGAAGAATCGCTGGTGCATTTCGCCGAGCTGCAAGGCATCACCCGCCATGGCGATTACGTGAAGAAAACTTTCTCCACCGAACGGGATTTTCGTTCGACGTCGATGGCCGATTTCATCGCTTCGCTGGACAGTCCGGCGGGCAAAGGTGCGGACGGTGAGCCGCCCGCCTACATGGGCAACAACATCTTGCCGGCGGCGTTGATGCAGCAGATCAAGTACCCGGCCTACTTCGATACGCCGCTGTTTATTCCGCCGCGAATCTGGATCGGGCCCAAGGGCACACTGACGCCGCTGCACCGCGACGACACCGATAATTTGTTCGCGCAGGTCTGGGGGCAGAAGACCTTCACCCTCGCCGCGCCGCATCACCGTGAAGCCCTGGGCACGTGGTCGACAGCACCGGAGGGTGGACTCGATGGTTGCGATTTCAACCCGGATGCGCCGGACTATCAGCGCTTCCCCAAGGCGCGCGACGTGACGTTTTTGCGGGTGACGCTGGAGGCTGGGGATTTGCTGTTCTTGCCGGAGGGCTGGTTCCATCAGGTGGAGTCGGTATCGACGTCGTTGTCGGTGAATTTCTGGGTGAATTCGGGGCGGGGGTGGTAACCCAACAATCCACGCCTCTTACACCGTACTTGTGGCGAGGGGATTTATCGAAACGTCGCACCGCCCCGTTGGGCTGCGAAGCAGCCCCTAATCCATGCAACTCATTTTTCCAGAAGTACCGAGCACTCTGACTTCGGGGCTGCTGCGCAGCCCAACGGGGATAAATCCCCTCGCCACAAAGGCTCCCCCAACCATCCAGAGATCGCGGGGTTATTTAAGGTGGCGGTAACTCTGCACCGCCGAACCCAGCACCACTGCGCCCGCCGCAATCGCCAGCCAGAACCCGCTGCGCGCGCCAAACGCATCGACCAACGCCCCCGAGCCCGCCGCACCAATCGCCACGCCGATACTCAACCCCGTCACCAGCCACGTCAGGCCTTCGGTCAACTTGGCCGGCGGCACGATGCGTTCAACCAGGGCCATCGCCACAATCAATGTCGGCGCGAAAAACAAACCAGCAACAAACACCGCCATGGCCAGCCCGACGATATTGCTCGCCAATAACAGCGGCAACGTCGTCACCGCCGTCGCCACCCCGCCGTACAAAAACAAGCGTGGCAGCGGCAGTTTCGAGCGCATCGCACCAAACGCGATGCCGGCCATGCACGAGCCAATCGCGTACACCGACAAGACAATGCTCGCCGCCGCCGGCTGCCCCTGCTGCTGGGCAAACGCGACGCTGACCACATCGACCACGCCGACGATGATGCCCATGGCGATCATCAGCGCCAGCAACAATTGAATGTCGGTCGAGCGAATGATCGAACCCTGATGCTGCGACTCACGCGGATGCACCGCCGGTTCAGTGCTGCGCTGAGCCACGAATGCGGTCACACCAATCGCCAGCGCCAACAACGCCCAAAGGCCCGGCCTCCGGGAAGACCGCGACGCACAGACCAACTGAAAGCGGCGGGCCGACGATAAAACACACCTCATCCAGCACCGATTCCAGCGCGTACGCCGTCTGCAATTGCGGCTGTCCACGATAAATCTCAGTCCAGCGCGCCCGCACCATCGCCGACATGCTCGGCATGCAACCGGCCAGCGCGGCAAACACAAACAGCGTCCAGACCGGCGCCTGCAACCGCGTGCACAGCAACAACAGCAAAAGCGCCCCGCCACCGATCAACGCCGACACCGGAAGAATCCGCCGCTGACCAAAACGGTCGACCAGCCGCGACACCTGCGGCGCGCAAAACGCCGTGGCCAAGGCAAACGTCGCCGCCACGCCACCGGCCAGCGCATAACCACCCTTCAACTGCGAAAGCATGGTGATCACGCCGATGCCCGTCATGGAAATCGGCATGCGCGCGATCATCCCGGCCAAGACAAAATTTCGTGCGCCGGGGGCGTTGAACAATTCGCGGTAGGGGTTTGCCATCGGTTACAGCCTCATCAAGGGCCGTCAAGTTGCCATAGGGTTGGGTGGCGTGGAAGTGGGGAATTGTTGGTGGAATGTGAAGGCTTTGCAGTTCATGCCGAGCGCCGTTGGCACCTCGACCATTCGTCGCAAAACCGTGCGCACCTGTCAGGTCTGACAGGTGCGCTTCTCGGGCAAAAAGCGCTTTTATAAACGCTGCTCAATGACAACGACTGATCGCTTCCACCGCCGAAGGAGTTCGCCATGAATCAGCCCACCAACACAGCTCAATCGCGCGCCGCCGTACCGCCCTTTGTTGTCCGCACACTTGTTTGCCCCCCCCCGACACGCATTGATGAAGCGCTGGGCCGGGACGTCAACAAGCGCCTGATGGCATGGATAAAGCGCATAGGTATCTTTGCCGGCAAACAGGAAAAAATTCGCGCGAGCGACTTTGGGCGCTACGCAATGTTGTGTCATGCAGACACCGATGATCCCGACAGATTGCTACTGGCAGCGCAATGTTTCGCGGCGTTGTTCGCGGTGGACGATCATTATTGCGACGATCAATCGTTGGGTGGCTGCCCCGAAAAAGTCGCCGAGAAGTTGTCATTTGCCGTCACCGGAATAGACCCGGTCTACTTGCCTCCCCCCTACAAAAAAGAACTCCTGCAACAGCAAAGGAACGATCCCGTGTTGAGAGGATTGCTCGCGTACATGAAGCGGGTCGCCCATTTCTCCACACCCTCGCAGGTCGCCCGCGTGCGACAAATCACCATCGCCATGTTTGTCGCCATGGCGGCCGAGGGGCCATGGCGTCTCTATGGCACAAAGCCAACCATCGCCGAATATCTGGCCAGCCGGCAGGTCAACAGCTTCTGGCCTTGTCAGGTGCTGATCGATCCCATCGGCGGCTATGAGGTGCCGGCCAATGTCTACGCCAAACCAGAGATGCAACGCGTTTGCGCACTGGCGTCCCTCGCCACCACGCTGCTCAACGACTTGTATTCCGCTTACAAAGAGCACCTCAACGAAACGGGCGATTTCAAACTGCCCTACTTGCTGGCGGCCAAACATGACTGCTCGCTGCAGGAAGCCATCGACAAAACTGCGGATATTCATGATGCGGTCATGCGCGAATACGTGGCGCTGGAACAACGGCTACTGAAAGACGCCGACCCTTTAGTGCGGCGTTACCTGACAGGTTTGACCACGTGGATTGCGGGCAACCAGGAATGGCATAAGCACAGCGCGCGGTATCAAATTCAGGCGTGAGGAAGGTCAAAAGTCCTGTAGGAGCTGCGGCACGCTGCGATCTTTTGATCTCGCCTCTGAACTCTCAACGCCCCAGACCAGTCAGCTAAATAGGCCCTCACTCAAGGCGCGCCATCGCATGCACATCTCCCTCACCGGACAAGTAGCCCTGATCACCGGCGCCAGTTCCGGCATCGGCCACGCGGCCGCCAAAGCCCTCGCCGCTGCTGGTGCTGCGGTGGTCATCAATTACAACCGTCAATCAGAGCCCGCTGAAGCACTGGCCCGGCAGATCATCGCCGACGGCGGTCAGGCGCTGGCCATCGGTGCTGATGTTTCCAAGGAAGCCGATGTCGAACGACTATTCGCCCAATCCCTCGATGCCTTCGGCTCGCTGGACATTCTGATCGCCAACTCCGGGATGCAGAAAGACGCGCCGGCGGTGGATATGTCGCTGGACGACTGGAACGCGGTGATTGGCGTCAACCTCACCGGGCAGTTCCTCTGCGCCCGCGCCGCGCTGCGGATTTTCAATCGTCAGGGCGTCCGCGAAGGGGTCTCCCGCGCCGCCGGCAAGATCATCCACATGAGTTCGGTGCACCAACGCATTCCTTGGGCCGGCCACGTCAATTACGCGGCGTCCAAGGGTGGCGTCGATCAGTTGATGCAAACCCTCGCGCAGGAAGTCAGCCATCAACGCATTCGCATCAACGGCATCGCGCCGGGGGCGATTCGCACGCCGATCAATGCGGCGGCAACGGCCGGCGATGCTGAACAAGAGCTGCTTAAACTGATTCCTTACGGCCGTATCGGTGATGTCGAAGACGTCGCCAACGCGGTGGTTTTCCTCGCTTCCGACGCCTCCGATTACATCGTTGGCACCACCCTGTTTATCGACGGCGGCATGAGCCTCTATCCGGAGTTTCGCGGCAATGGCTGAGCATCACCTGGAACGACAAAGCCCCATCGGCGCCCACGGCATCATCGGCGACATGCGCAGTGCAGCGCTGGTCAACGATCGCGGCAGCGTGGATTTTTTCTGCTGGCCGGAGTTCGACAGTCCGTCGATTTTCTGTTCATTGCTGGACACGCCGGAAGCGGGGATTTTCCAGATCACGCCGGACTTGCCCGATGCGCGACGCGAGCAAATTTACCTGCCCGACACCAACGTTTTGCAAACCCGTTGGCTGAGCGAACGCGCGGTGGTTGAAGTCACCGATCTGCTGCCGGTGGGCGACAGCGAGGATGATTTGCCGGTGCTTATCCGTCGGGTTCGTGTGGTCAGCGGCGAGGCGACTTTTCACGTGCGCTGCGCGGTGCGCCACGATTATGCGCGGGCCGACACGCATGCGCGGATGGATGAGCAAACGGTGATTTTCAGCGCCGAAGGTCAGCCGTCATTGCGCCTGGCTTCGGATCAAGCGCTGCAGATAGACGCCAATGCAGCGGTCGCTTCCTTCACCTTGAAGCAAGATCAAACCGCCGCATTCCTGCTCGGTGGCGAAGACGATCCACGCTTCGAGGAAGGCGCCGCGCAACTGTGCATGGAGCGCACGCTGAAGTTCTGGCGCGACTGGCTTGGCCAGTCGATCTATCGCGGGCGCTGGCGAGAAATAGTCAACCGCTCGGCCCTCGCGCTCAAGCTGCTGACCTCGCGCAAACACGGCGCCATCCTCGCCGCCGCCACGTTTGGCCTGCCAGAAACACCGGGCGGCGAGCGCAATTGGGACTACCGCTACACGTGGATCCGCGATGCTTCGTTTACGGTCTACGCGTTCATGCGTCTGGGCTTCGTCGGCGAAGCCAACGCCTACATGGGCTGGCTGCGCGGACGGGTCAGCGATTGCCACGGGCAACCGATGAAACTCAACATTTTGTACGCCATCGACGGTCAGCAGGAGTTGCCGGAAACCGAACTGGATCATCTGTCCGGGCACGGCGGCGCAAAACCGGTACGTATCGGCAATGGCGCTTACGACCAGATCCAGCTCGACATCTTTGGCGAGCTGATGGACGCGGTGTATCTGGTCAACAAGTACGGTGACGCGATTTCCCACGAAGGCTGGAAGCATGTGCGCGAAGTGGTCGATCAGGTCTGCGAAACCTGGCAGACCACCGATGTCGGCATCTGGGAAATGCGCGGCGAACAGCACCATTTTCTGCATTCACGATTGATGTGCTGGGTGGCGCTGGATCGGGCAATCCGTCTCGCCTCGAAACGCTCGCTGCCGGCACCGTTCGCGCAATGGGATCAGACCCGGCAGGCGATTTACGCCGACATCTGGGACAACTTTTGGGACGAAGAGCGCGGTCATTTTGTCCAATACAAGGGCGGCACCGCGCTCGACGGTTCGATGCTGTTGATGCCGCTGGTGCGCTTTGTCAGTGCCAAGGATCCGCGCTGGTTGTCGACCCTTGAAGCGATTGAAAAACATCTGGTGCGCGACGGCATGGTTTATCGCTATCGCAACGATGACGCCAATATTGATGGACTGTCCGGCACCGAAGGCGCGTTCGCCGCGTGCTCGTTCTGGTACGTCGAATGCCTCGCCCGCGCCGGGCAGGTGGAAAAGGCGCACCTGGAATTTGAACAATTGCTGAGATACGCCAATCCGTTGGGGCTGTACGCCGAAGAGTTCGACAGCCATGGGCGGCATTTGGGCAACACGCCGCAAGCGCTGACGCATCTTGCGTTGATCAGTGCGGCGAGTTTTCTGGATCGCAAATTGAATGGGGAAAAGAGTGAGTGGCAGCCGTGATGTTCGACGGGGACTGTAGGAAATACCCCACAGACATCCGCATTTGTAGGACTGATACCGACATTTAATCAGCCAATGCAAATCCCCTGTGGCGAGGGGATTCATCCCCGATGGGCTGCAAAGCAGCCCCAAAACCATCCAACTCATTTCCCCAGAGGTACCGAGTTTTCTGACTTTGGGGCTGCTGCGCAGCCCATCGGGGATAAATCCCCTCGCCACAAATTCGCATGGCTATGGACTACAGGAGCTCAACATCCGCCGCGTCATCCCTCCCCCACACCCCGCACTCACACCCTGAAATACCCTGTTGCCAGCCGTTACATCCCCCCCTACCATCAAACCCAACGGGCACAGCGGAGCTGTCCAACAAAACCCGAATTTCAAGGAACCGGAATGACCCAACACGTCCAGCGCCCCATCACCTCACCGCTGCGCAGCGGCCTGACCCGCACCCAACTCTGGGAAGACGCCGACAAAGGCCTGATCAAATGCTGGGAAATCGGCCGCCAGCGCGCCACGCGCTTCCCCGACCTCGCCGACAAATGCCTCGCCAACGAACTGCCGGTACTCGGCTGGAAAGGAGGCGTCAGCCGCAGCCTGAAAAAACTCGAAAAATTCGGCTCACTGAAATACCTCGCACAGTGGCAAGGCTTGCGTGGGGAGGATCTGGATATTGATTTGCGGGAGGAACGCGCGCTGACGTGCTCGCGGACGAAAATGGTGGTGACGTTTACACCGGATCGGACGAAGTATTTCAATCAGGTGGCGGAAGCTGAGGCTTAAGGAGAAGCATCAATGGTCGATTTACATCAGGAATTTCAAAACAGCCGTTTCTTTCACGAAGCGCGGATCGACAGGCGTTCGGCCGATGCGCTGGCCGGTATTGCTGCAGGGCTTGCCGCCGACGGCAAGATTAACCAGCAGGAAGCCGAGTTTCTAAAAACCTGGATCGAAACGCACTGGGTGCACCTGGAAGATCCAGTAGTCAATATTCTCTACAGGCGTCTTGAAGGCATGCTTAGCGATGGCGTGCTGGATGCCGACGAGTCTGTGGAATTGCTGGAGATACTTCACCAATTCGCCGGTCTGCCAGTGGGCGCAGCACAAACCTTCAGCATGCCCAACAACCTGCCGCTCGATAATCCAGCCCCGTCGCTGGACTGTGCCGATCGCGTTTTTCTGTTTACCGGTGTTATGGCTTACGGGCCGCGCAAAGCGTGTGAATCGTTGATCGTAGAACGCGGCGGACTGATTGGTGCAGGTGTCAGCAAGAAAACCCACTATCTGGTGATCGGCAGCATCGGTAATGAACAGTGGCTGCACAGCAGCTATGGTACGAAGATCAAAAAAGCCGTTGAGCTAAGAGACAGCGGCGTGCCGATCGCCATCATCAGTGAAGATCATTGGCAGAAGGCGCTGTTCGGATAACAGGAGCCCGGTATGAGTGGAAAAGCGATTCTGTTGTGCAAAACCGCCAGCCTGACCATTGCCTATGAGGTGCATGGCCCGGAAACCGGTGTGCCGGTGATCCTGCTTCACGGTTTCCCCTATTCCCCTCGCGCTTACGACGAGATCGCGCCGCTCCTCGCCGCTCAGGGTTACCGAGTCATCGTTCCGTACCTGCGTGGTTACGGGCCGACTCGCTTCAACGATGCAAAAACACTGCGCTCTGGCCAGCAAGCCGCACTCGCTCAGGATTTGCTGGATTTGATGGATGCACTCTCCATCGAACAAGCCACGCTCTGCGGTTATGACTGGGGTGGTCGCGCGGCATGCATCGTCGCGGCGTTATTTCCGGAACGGGTGCGCGGCCTGGTGACCGGTGATGGCTACAACCTGCAGGACATTCCGAACTCGATTCGACCGCTGGATCCCGAGACCGAACATCGGCTCTGGTATCAGTATTACTTCCACACGCCACGTGGCGTTGAGGGCCTGAAGCAAAATCGTCGGGAGTTTTGTGAATTGCTATGGAAGCTGTGGTCACCGACCTGGTCGCGCAGCGCCGAGCGTTATCCCCTGAGTGCGCCAACCTTCGACAACCCTGATTTCGTTGACGTGGTGATCCACTCCTATCGCCATCGCTTTATGTATGTCGCGGGAGATTCGGCGCTTGAGTCGATGGAAGATTTGCTGACTCGACAACCGGCCATTAGCGTGCCGAGCATTTCTTTGTGCGGCGCCGACGACGGTGTCGGCCCTGCACCACAAGAGGATGAAGACGCGGAGCATTTCACTGGTTTTTATGAGCGGCGCGTGTTGTCCGGTGTCGGGCATAACATTCCCGAAGAAGCCCCCGAACAAACCCTCAAGGCATTACTGGATCTGTTGCAGCACTGACCGAAAACCGCTCGCGATAGGCCTGTGGTGTCACGCCAATCGCCCGCAGAAAACTGCGGCGTAATGTCTCTTCACTGCCAAACCCGCAATTGGCGGCGATGCGTTTGACCGGTAATCCAGTGTCGCCGAGCAATCGCCGAGCGGTTTCAACGCGGATCAATTCGATCGCCCGCGCCGGGGTCTGGCCGGTGTCGGCGCGGTAGTGGCGGACGAAGCTGCGTTCGCTCATCCCGGCTTGTTCGGCGAGGGTCGGGATGCCGAGGTCGCAGGTGAGGTTTTCGGCGATCCACGCGTGCAGTTCATCAAAACGATTGCCCTGATTTTGCAGCGACAAGGTCACGCTGAATTGCGATTGCCCGCCCGGGCGTTTGAGGAACACCACCAGATGCCGGGCGACGTCCAGCGCGATGTCGCTGCCGAGATCTTCTTCGACCATTGCCAGTGCCAGGTCGATGCCGGCGGTGACACCGGCGGACGTCCAAACGGGGCCGTCGTTGATGAAGATCGGATTGGCCTCGACTTGCAGTTTCGGATGTTGCTGGGCCAGTTGCTCGCAACGTGTCCAGTGCGTAACCACGCGGCGACCATCCAGCCAGCCACTCGCCGCCAGCAGAAACGCGCCGGTACATACCGAGGCAACCCGCCGGCATTTCGCCGCATGCTCGCGCACCCAATCCACCAGCGGCACGTCTTCGGCGGCGGGATAAATGCCCCAGCCACCGGCGATGATCAACGTGTCACTCGCCTCTTGCGGCAACGGTTCGGCCAATACCGCCAGCCCCGCCGACGACATCACCGCCCCGCCGCCACTGGCGATCACCGTTGGTGCATAGGGAATCGGCAAGCCGCGCTGGCGGGCGATGTCGTTGGCCGAGGCGAACACTTGCAAAGGCCCGGTAACGTCGAGGATCTGCATGTTGGCAAACGCGAGTACGTGGATGGTTTTGGGCATTTGGCGTAATTCGTGGGGTTATTGGCGTATGCGCCAGAACCTACGCGCCTACAGTGAAGCCGTCCACCCCTTTTCATGGAGCAAGAACGATGACGCTGCAGATCGGTTTTCTGTTGTTTCCGCAGGTTCAGCAACTCGACCTGACCGGGCCTT
This sequence comes from Pseudomonas sp. NPDC088885, assembly GCF_044750025.1. Classification (NCBI taxonomy): domain Bacteria; kingdom Pseudomonadati; phylum Pseudomonadota; class Gammaproteobacteria; order Pseudomonadales; family Pseudomonadaceae; genus Pseudomonas; species Pseudomonas sp. NPDC088885. Next base: position 106,152 of record NZ_JBIVJB010000007.1, read on the forward strand.
ATGACGTGCTCGCCTCGCTGCCGGACGTGCAGGTGCATCTGATCTGGAAGGATCTGATGCCCGTCACCGCCAGCACCGGTTTGCTGCTCAAACCGACCACGACATTTGAAGATTGCCCGGATCTGGATGTGATTTGTGTGCCGGGGGGTGGCGGTGTCGGCGTGTTGATGGAGGATGAAGCGACGCTGGAGTTCATCAAGCGTCAGGCTGCCCAGGCGAAATACGTCACGTCGGTGTGCACCGGGTCGCTGGTGCTGGGGGCGGCGGGATTGTTGAAGGGTAAACGCGCGACCACGCACTGGGCGTATCACGATCTGCTGCCGACGCTGGGGGCGATTGCGGTGAAGGATCGCGTGGTGCGTGACGGCAACCTGTTTACCGGTGGCGGGATTACGGCCGGGATTGATTTTGCCTTAGTGTTGGCGGCCGAGTTGGTGGGTGCGGATACCGCGCAACTGGTGCAGTTGCAGCTGGAATATGCGCCGGCGCCGCCGTTTGACTCGGGCAGCCCGGAGACGGCGCCGAGCGCTGTTGTCGATGAGGCCCGCCTGCGTGCTGCGCCTTCGTTGAAATTGCGCACGGAAATTACTGAACGTGCGGCGGCGAAACTCAACTTGCGTTAATTCCTGATGGAATACAAATCCCCTGTGGGAGCGGGCTTGCTCGCGAAAGCGGTGTGTCAGATCACAAAGATGTCGACTGATACTCAGCATTCGCGAGCAAGCCCGCTCCCACAGTTTTGATGTGTGTATGGGCAACATGTTCTCGCAGCCTTCACTTGTCCCCACGCCCTCGCCCGTGTAGAAAGCCCTTCCACAAATGTGCACAGGGACTTTCGATGAAGGCTTTGCCATGGCTCTATCTGGCCCTTCTCAGCCTCGGCTACGGTTTGGCGTTGAGCCACGGCCAACTCGGCTGGCTGGCGTTGCTCTCGCTTGGGCTACTGATGTTCGCGGCCTTCGCCGTGCGCCAGCAACAGGTGCCGGTCGGGCGGTTTCTCGGTCACGGTCTGTTCATCGTGCTGGCGCTGGCGTTGGCGCTGCACTGGTTGCCGGGCTTCTCCAGCGCTCGGGTTATCGATCCGCAACGTTTCACCGATGACGCCGTGCCATTCGCGATGTACCTCAATCTCGACAAACCGTTGATTGGCTTCTGGCTGTTGCTGGTCTGCCCGTGGATTGTCGCGCGGCGTTCGTTGCGACTGACGGTCTACGCCACCGTCGTCGCCCTGACCTTGAGCGTGATCCTCGCCCTCGGCGGCGCGGTATTGCTCGGCGTGATCGCGTGGGCGCCGAAGTGGCCCGATCAGGCCTGGCTATGGGTGCTGAACAATCTGCTGCTGGTGACGCTGGTCGAGGAAGCGCTGTTTCGCGGCTATATACAGGGCGGTCTCAGCCGTCGTTTGAAAAACCTGCCTTACGGCGAAAACCTCGCCCTGCTGCTCGCCTCACTGATTTTCGGCCTGGTGCATTTGGGTGCCGGTTGGCAGTGGGTGTTGCTCGCGAGTCTGGCCGGTGTCGGTTATGGCCTGGCCTACCGTTTCGGCGGACTGGGCGCGGCGATCGCTACGCATTTCGGCCTGAATCTGCTGCACTTTGCGCTGTTTACCTATCCGATGCTCGCGGGTTGAAGCAATGGCCGTTTTGCGACGCCATTCTTGAATCTGAAAAATAATTTCAATAAAACGCCGCGACCGCCGACAACCTTTCAAAGCCTTGCGGATTGAAAAACCATGCGTAATAACCAGCCCATCACACAACGCGAACGGACGTTCCCGGCTCAGCAGCGGTTGATTTCCACAACCGACGCCAAGGGCGTGATCACCTACTGCAACGACGCTTTCGTTGAAATCAGCGGGTTTTCGCGTGAAGAACTGATCCGTGCGCCGCACAACCTGGGACGTCACCCCGACGTCCCGGCGGCGGTGTTTTCGCACATGTGGGGCACATTGAAACAAGGCTTGCCATGGATGGGCATTGTCAAGAATCGCTGCAAGACCGGTGACCATTACTGGGTTAACGCCTACGTGACACCGGTGTTCGACGGCAATCAGGTGGTCGGTTACGAGTCGGTGCGGATCAAACCCACCGCCGAACAGATCCGCCGCGCCGAAGCGCTCTACCAACGCATCAACCAAGGCAAGTCGGCGATCCCGTCCAGCGATAAATGGCTACCGGTGCTGCAAGACTGGTTGCCGTTCATTCTGGTCAGCCAACTGAGCTTCGTGATCGGCGCGACCCTCAATTCGCACTGGGGCTTCGCCCTCGCCGCCGGTTTGTCGGTGCCGCTGGGCCTGATGGGCCTGCAATGGCAGCAACGCGGGCTGAAACGCCTGCTGCGTCTGGCCGAACAGACCACCTCCGACCCGCTGATCGCACAAATGTACACCGACAGCCGTGGCGCGCAGGCGCGTCTGGAAATGTCGATCCTCAGCCAGGAAGCACGTCTGAAAACCTGCCTGACCCGCTTGCAAGACACCGCCGAACACCTGACCGATCAGGCCAGGCAATCCGACGTCCTCGCGCACAACAGCTCCAGCGGTCTGGAACGTCAACGCGTGGAAACCGAACAGGTCGCCACCGCCGTCAACCAGATGGCCGCGACCACGCAAGAAGTCGCGAGCCACGTGCAGCGCACGGCTGACGCGACGCAGGAAGCCAATCGCCTGACCGGTCGTGGTCGTGACATCGCCGGGGAAACCCGCGAAGCCATTCAGCGCTTGTCGGTAGTTGTCGGCGAAACCGGCCTGACCGTCACCCAACTGGCCAAGGACAGCGACGAAATCGGCGGCGTGGTTGATGTGATCAAAGGCATCGCCGATCAGACCAACCTGCTGGCGCTCAACGCCGCGATTGAAGCCGCACGTGCTGGTGAGATGGGCCGTGGTTTTGCCGTGGTGGCTGACGAAGTGCGTCAACTGGCGCAACGCACCAGCGAATCGACCGGGCAGATTCACGCCCTGATCGCCAAGTTGCAGCAGACCGCGTCCAGCGCCGTGCAAACCATGGAAGCCGGGCATCGCCAGGCCGAAGAAGGTGTGGCGCGGGTATTGGAAGCGGATCAGGCATTGGTCGGGATCAGTGAAGCGGTGGCTAACATCACCGACATGACCACGCAGATTGCAGCGGCAACCGAAGAGCAAAGTGCGGTGGCGGAAGAGATCAGCCGCAACATCAGCAACATTTCAGAACTGGCGGATCAGACGTCGGAGCAGGCGCACAACTCGGCATTGTTGAGTGAAGAGCTGACGAAGACGGCGAATACGCAGTACTCGTTGGTGGAGCGGTTTAACCGCTAAAAGCAAAAGATCGCAGCCTTCGGCAGCTCCTACATCGATCCCTGTAGGAGTTGCCGCAGGCTGCGATCTTAGATCTTCAAAGCCCGTACGGCGAAAGCTGTTCGGGCTTTTTGTTGCCTGTGCGAAAAGGATGCTGCCAGACAGAACGCTTTCGCGAGCAGGCTCGCTCCCACAGGGAAATACATTCTAAATGTAGGAGGTAGCCTGCTCGCGATGACGCCATAACAGCCAACGACTTTATTGACGCAACTTCAGCTTATCCAGCAACCGATTGACCAGCAGCTCGTTCAGCATGATCACATGTTGCAGCGCCAGCAGTGGCTTACGCTCCGGGCCTCTCACCGAATTGGCGATATTGCCGGCCATGGCATTAGCTGACGACAGTGATTCACTGGCTTCAACGAGCAGCGTTTCGTCATCCACTGTGGGATCGACCAGGTAAATGGGGCGGGACTTAGGTGGGAAGTACTTCGGGATTTCGGGGCCGAGATAAAAGTCGAGCGCGCGGTCGGCGGCGTCTTTTGTCTTCAGAGACTCAAGCGATGGGGCCTACGGGATCGGTTCTACGTCTGGGGTGGCTTTGAACATAAATGAAACTCCAATTCGAAGAATGGGAGCCATCACCCTCGCTACCAAACGGCGGGTGGCGGCCATGCGCGGGTTGGTAGACCGGTCGAATTGGGAAACCCGGCGCTCACGAATGAGCCCCACGCATGCCCACCATACAAAGCGACGCAAAAAATAGACCGCATTGGAGGTGTCGCAACATCCACAACTCAAAACGGGCTACCAAACCCGATCACTGTTTTTCAGTGACAGGGAAACGATATAACCCGGCCTATAGTCGTGTATGCCGGCGGATTCTGGCGTACGCGTAGGTAACGGCGCAAGGCGTTGTAGGCCTTGTGGCGTAACGGTTTGTGTAATTTAAACATCTGTCAGCAATCATGTTTAACAACGCGAAATGCCGAAAAATGTTCAAGCCGTTTTCTGAAACGATTAGACAAAATCGCTCAACCTGAAAATGCATCCCGCGCCATCGCAGCCATCAAATGACGATATTTCAGTGCCTACACATCTGCGCTCCATGTCCTACAACTCGATCAGAATCCGCCGACTTGCCCATCTCTGAGCAGGGTTCTACTGTTTGCCGCTCAAAATTAATTCACATAAGCTGGTCAGCATGAATACACATCCTTCGGAGGCTCCGATGGCCACCACCCGAAAAACCGACAAACCCAACAAAAAAGATGTCCGTGATGAACTGACATTCCTTGATGTTCGGCAAGCCGCGCGTGATGGGCAGAAAGTGTTCGATAAATTTGTGATCACTGGCAGGCTACCTTTTACAAAGTAGGCCTGGATGCCAGCCATCAAAATTTCCACACTTTTTGAACAAATCAATAACTGGAAAAACTTCGCGGCACACTTCTACAACTACAAAATCTGCGACGAATTACCCGCCATTTTCGGGAGAGACGAACGACTCGACCTGAGCGATATGCACCATATTCACCTTGCAAGTAGCCAGACACTTCAGACTCAATGGGCAACAATCAATCGTCAGTACTACCGCACAGCATTGGTGGGTGATCCTGATAACGATTTCTGGCTGATCTATGCCTACGACCCCTTTCGGGATGAGTACCTGCTACTCACAATCACTGGCCCTGACGCCCATAACCGGAGCGAGTGGGGATCTTTTTTGCGCACCATACATTGCGAAATCGTTGAGCCCTGGGTTGTTGGCAGAATCCGCTTTCCGGACATCGATGAGCGATGAACTGCAGGTTTGGGCGTGAGATGGAATAAAACCTTTCTCTACTAAAAGAAAGGTGGCGGCTGTGCGCAGGTTAGTAGACCGGAGGAATTAGCAAGACCGGCGCGCTCGAAAGGGCCCTGAGCACAGCCACCATTGAGTGCAAGCTGATACGCCTGACTAATGGGACTCATGCACCTACTAAAACCATGCGGGCTACTAAACCCGAGCACTGATGGGCAGTGGCAGGGAAACGATATAGCCCGAGTCATGGTCGTGTATGCCGGCGGATTCTGGCGTACGCGTAGGTAACGGCGCAAGGCGTTGTAGGGCTTGTGGCGTAACGGTTTGTGTAATTTAAACGGACTCGAAGGATTACGTTTAAAGACAGGAATGCTGGAGATTGCTCTGGTGGTTTGATGTGGTTTGCCCGAACGCTTTCGCGAGCAAGCCCGCTCCCACACGGATTGAGTACATCTGATAGAGATTCGGCGGGTCGCCATCGCCAGCAGGCTGGCTCCTACAGGGGGATCCAGTGGCTTCAGCAAGAGATTGGTCGGCTATCAGGCCGCCTTCGCGAGCAAGCTCTGCTCCTACAAAAACAAAATCAAAAGATCGCAGCCTTCGGCAGCTCCTACATGGAATTCGCGGCGCAGCCGCCCCATTCAACAGGATGAGCGTTAGCTCGGCTGCTGCTTTTGATTTTGATTTGGATCTTGATCCACAAGCGACATCGGAAGGCTGAGTGGAGGGATTCATCCGGGGGTGGGAGCGCAGCGACCGTTTGGCGCAGCCAAACACATCGAGAGGAGGTGCAGCGCAGCAAACCGGAGGCGATGCGCCCGGATGGAGCCCGGAGCGAAGGAACCCCGAGCCCCAGCGAGCGGGCCGAACGTAGGAGCAAGCCTTTTTGGTTACTTTTTCGGCGTCTGGAAAAAGTGACCCGCCGTAAGGGCGGAACCCTGAGCGGCCGTTACCGCAGCAATGGATATGTACTCAAAAAATATGTCGCAGCTGATATCCATCCCCCTCACCCCAGCCCTCTCCCCCAAGGGGGCGAGGGGAAAGGGAGCCGATCTTTATGCGGTTCGGGATCTCGATTAACCCTTGAGAAACTCGGATACTTTCTGCGCAGCGCTGGCCAAATGCTGCTCATGGGTAAACCCGGAAACCTTCAACGGCTTCAGATCATGATCGCCGGCCGCTAGCCACGTCACCTCAATACTCGGTGACAACGTGTAAGCCTCGACCGCCTCCCGATTGCCAAGCGCATCCCGCTCCCCCTGCACAATCAACGTCCGCGTCTGCAAAGAAGCCAAATGCTCAACCCGAGGCTTCTCCGGCTTCCCCACCGCATAAAACGGATACCCCAGACACACCAACGCATCCACGCCCAATTCGTCAGCCAAAAGACTCGCCATCCGCCCCCCCATCGACTTCCCGCCAATCGCCAAAACCCCAGTGACATGACGTCGCACTACAGCAAACACCTCACGCCAGCACTCCAACAGCTTCGGCGCCGGATTGGGCGGACGTTTACCACCGTCAACCCGCCGCTGCGCCATATACGGAAACTCAAAGCGCAACACGTTAATCCCAAGAGCAGCAAGGCGCCCAGCCATGTCGTTCATCCAGTCGCTGTCCATCGGCGCACCAGCACCGTGAGCCAGGATCAACGTCGCCGCAGCTTCCCCATGAGCAGCATCCCAAAGCCACCCATGATCACGCACGCACTGCGCCCATTGATCCCCGTCAATACTGGCCTTGTGCTGTTTGTCCATGCTTGCCTCGCTTTTAGTCTGCCTATAACTCCAGACGAAGGATTCGCCGCGTCTTTTGCGCGGGCTCACTTCGGCTGAACCGTGGATGGGGAACCATGAACACTTCTATCAGTACCGCCTACAACTACAAGGTGGTCCGCCAATTCGCCATTATGACGGTGGTGTGGGGCATCGTCGGCATGGGGCTCGGGGTTTTTCTCGCGGCCCAATTGGTCTGGCCCGAACTCAACTTCAATTTGCCTTGGACCAGTTTTGGCCGCCTGCGCCCGCTGCACACTAACGCGGTGATCTTCGCGTTCGGCGGCTGCGCACTCTTCGCCAGTTCGTTTTACTCGGTGCAACGCACCTGCCAGACCCAATTGTTCGCGCCAAAAATCGCCGCGTTCTGCTTCTGGGGCTGGCAACTGGTGATCCTGCTGGCGGCCATCAGCCTGCCACTGGGTTACACCAGCTCCAAGGAATACGCCGAGCTGGAATGGCCGATCGACATCCTGATCACCATTGTCTGGGTCGCCTACGCGATCGTGTTCTTCGGCACGATCATGCAGCGCAAAACCAAACACATCTACGTGGGCAACTGGTTCTTCGGCGCGTTCATCATCACCGTGGCGATTCTGCACATCGTCAACAACCTTGAGTTGCCGGTGAGTTTCACCAAGTAG
>NZ_JBIVJB010000008.1:0-8674 GCF_044750025.1 Pseudomonas sp. NPDC088885
CTCAAGCCACGTCACCACTAAGATCCGGCCTATGGACAACCCCATAGGCAACCGCTCCCTGATGCTGCGCTACATCCTGCTGGCCGTCGGCTGGCTCAGCGTGGCATTGGGGGTGATCGGTATTTTCTTGCCTGTTCTCCCGACTACCCCTTTCCTGCTGCTGGCCGCCGCGTGCTTCGCCCGCAGTTCGCCGCGTTTCTATCGCTGGCTGGTCGAGCATCCCCGGCTCGGGCCATGGATTCGCGACTATCTGGAGGGCAACGGCATTCCGCTCAAGGGCAAGGTCTACGCGATCGGGCTGATGTGGGCGAGCATCCTGTTCTCGTGTTATCTGGTGCCAATGCCGTGGGCGCGCGGGTTTATGTTGACCAGTGCGGTGTTGGTGACGGTTTATATCCTGCGACAGAAAACCCTTCCCAAGCGCTAAATCTCACCGCCGACCGTCCGTCGAATATCAGCCCTGCCCTGTCAGATCTGACAGGTGACGACTGCGCCGTTTCCATTCATAAATCACTCCGCTGCCCCTGCGCATCCCGGAGTCATTTCCATGCCCAAACGCAAGAGTTCCAGAGCCGGCAAACTCGTTCTTAAGCAACTCGACATTCCCGGTAAAACCGGGCCGGTGTCCCAGTCGCCGCCGGTTTGGGGGATCAACATAGCCGCCGCGCGGGGCAACTTTCCGCGTCAGGGTCTGCTTTGTCGCGCCGGGCCATGGACACCTATGACGCAGGGTGATTCGGTGAAGGTGTATTTGCCGAAGGGTGTTGAGGTGTTGCAGAAAATCGTAGGCCCGGGTCAGGAAAATACGACACTTCAGATGTTCATACCTTCGGCACTGATCGACGAAGGCTTCGCCGAAGTTTCCTACAGTGTCAAACGCGTAGGCCAGGCAGAGGAGCCATCTGAAGACATACAAGTGCTGGTCAAACTCACGCGTCCTGCCGGTCACGACGACAACGCTGAACCCGGTCATTCCAAGCTGATCTTCAGCATCCCGCCAGACATCCTCAACGGCGGCATCGACAAGGACAACGTCGCCGCCGGGGTCCCGATCACCATCGAACGCTATCCCTTCATTGCGCCGGGCGACGTCATTCAACTGAGTTGGGGAGGTATTTTCGTGCTCAGCTCGCCGCTGACGCAAGCTCAAGTCGACGGCACTGCGCCGATCATTGTGCACGTCAGTGAGGCGGTCATTCGTGAGGCTGAGGATTCCGATGATATTGGACTGAGCGTGGTATTCGAGGTCTATGACGAGGTCGAAAACCGTTCTGAAGATTGGAGCATGCCGCAGCGGGTTGTGGTGGCGATCGATAAAACCCGGCTCGAAGCACCGATTCTCAAAGAAGCGCTGAATAACGTGCTGGACGTCGACAAACTGAACAACGCCGATGGCCACGCGCAGGTCTGGGTCACGGCCAGTGGCTCGTTCAAGCTTGGCGATATCCCGATTATCAGGATCAAGGGCACTCCGGTGGAAGGCGCGCCAATTGATGTCGAATTCTCCGGTAAAGCATTGATCAGCGTGCCGATCACCGCTGAAATTCCGATCCCTTTCGCTGTGCTGCAACAATTGGTCAAATCACAAATCGCTTTGTCTTATCGCCTGAAAAAAGCCGACGGTTCCGCCGACTTGCGCTCAAAAACCCAATTCCTCAGCGCGATCGGTACGGTTCAGCGGCTGGTAGCCCCCAAAGCACTGGATGCAGTCAATGGTGCGCTCGACCCGGCACTTAAACAGGTACGCATCGAGATCCCTTTCGACGCCTCTTTTGCGGCCGGTCAGGCGATCAAACTGTTCTGGCTCGGTACTCGCCCTGAACTCATTCCGCACCTGCCGGATTTACCTTTGCGCCCGATTACCAACGGTGACATCAGCGCCGGTCTTCCGCTGCTGATCAACGTCGACGGTGCGCAGCTGACCCCGATCATCGGCGGCACACTGGAGCTCTACTACCATCTGCTGATAGAGGATGGCGTGCTGCGGACCCTGAATCACGTCAACGCTACGCACGCTGTGCGCGAGTCGGAACATGCTGACATCCTGCGAGTGGGCGAACCCCGGCTGGAATTGCCGGAACCGGAGGTTGCCGGTGTAGTCGACGGCGCACTGCCGCCCGATACCAACGGCACTACGTTGACGGTGAACTACCTGAGTACGGCCAAGGGTGACGAGGTGATCTACGAGTGGCACGGTTCGAAAATCAGCGACAGTGATTCGGTGACGCTGAGCTCGCTCACGGCCGGGCAGCCTGTGCAGTTCAACATCAAAGCCGAGTTCATCAAGGGCAACGAAGGCGAGACCGTGTCTGCGAGCTATGACATAAAGCGGGCAGCTGGGGGCACGAGTTATTCGAATCCGTTGGCGTTCAGAATCGGGGCAGCACTGGAAAATCCACTGCCTGTGGCGCACTTGCCGCAAGCCACAGGCAGTGGCGCCAACGTGACGCTGGCACCCCTCGATGCCAAGACGGGCGTAAAGGTCCTCGTGAATTACTCGGGAATGAACGCCTCCCAATTCATTCAATTGACCGTGACCGGCACGCCCGGAGCCGGTTCACCACCGATTGCCGGTAAGCCGGGGCTGGACAGTGGCAGCGTTGAATTTCTGATTCCTCCTGAGGCACTCGCGGCAAACATTGGCAATGCTGCGAAAACCTTCACGCTCAACTACGAAGTAACTCAAGGCAGCCTCAAAATTCCGTCCCTGTCGCTGACGGTAACGGTAACGCCGCTTCCGGCGAGCGAATTGGATAAGCTTTCTATCTTGCAAGCAGTCGGCGATGAACTGGATATCAGCAAGGTGACGGCGGGCGCCACGGTTAGCGCGGGTGTGTGGGCGTTCATCCAAGTGGGGCAACCGGTATGGCTGGTGCTTATAGGAACGAATGCACAGGGTGAGGAACACATCCTTGTAGTTTGGAAAGTGCCGGGCGCAGCGGTCAATGCGGGCTGGATTAGTGCAGGTAAATATAATCAGGGCGTGTATTACGATTACTTTAAGGAGTTGGCCGACGGTAGCGACCTGGAATTGCATTTCAAGGCAGCACTGACTTCCAGTCAGGTCGAAGCGGACGCGATTGTGGCGCCGGTGAAGACTTATAGGATCAAGGCTGTGGCGGACGTGAAACCGGTGATCACCTCGGTTATCGACTCCAAAGGCATTGCGATCCCTCAAAACAGCCTGACAGTTGATCCCAACGTCAAAGTCAGCGGCACTGCGGCACGCAATCAAACCATCCTGATTTACAACAACGGTGTGAGTACTGCATTTACCGCGATAGCGGATGATCTAGGCAACTGGAACCGGGATTTGACAGGTCTGGCACAGGGCGACTGCAACCTTACTGCTGTCTCGCAATACGGCAGTAAACCGGAATCGCCGCCTTGGAAAATCACCATCACGCTGATGGTCACGCCTACGATTACCTCAATCAAGGACAGCCAAGGTGTCGAGATTCCTCATGGAGGAACAACGGTCGATACCCGTGTAATCCTGACCGGTACGGCGAGCAAAGGGCAAACGGTTGATGTGCTGGATGGCACCGTGTCGAGAGGCAAACCACCCGTAGATCCGACGACTGGGGTTTGGACGCTGGACGTTTCGAACTTGAGCATCGCGGCGCACAGTTTTACCGCGAAGGCTGAGTACGGCGCGGGGCCGGTATCAGCGGCGCGCACCTTAACTGTTTTGGCACTTGTGACGCCGGTGATCAACTCGGTCAAAGATTCAAAAGGCATTGCGATTCCTCAAAACGGCCTGACTGTCGACCCCAACGTCAAAGTCAGCGGCACTGCGGCACGCAATCAAACAATCCTGATTTACAACAACGGTGTGAGTACTGCATTTACCGCGATAGCGGATGATCTAGGCAACTGGAACCGGGATTTGACAGGTCTGGCACAGGGCGACTGCAACCTTACTGCTGTCGCGCAATACGGCAGTAAACCGGAATCGCTGCCTTGGAAAATCACCATCACGCTGATGGTCACGCCTACGATCAACTCGATCAAGGACAGCAAGGGTGTCGAAATCCCTCATGGTGGAATCACGGTCGATAACCGCGTGATCCTGACCGGTACGGCGAGCAAAGGGCAAACGGTTGATGTGCTGGATGGCGCAGTGTCTAAAGGTAAACCGCCCGTAGATCCGACGACTGGGGTTTGGACGCTGGACGTTTCGAACTTGAGCATATCAGAACATAGTTTTACGGCCAAAGCGTTGTACGGGGAACAAAGCATATCAACACAGTGGAACTTCAAGAATTTACCGCCAGAAGAATTTGAAAACTTCGAAAGTGCAGCCCCAGGAATAATTCAGACTTTAGACCTCCATGCAATGTATATTCGTAAAACCGGGTCAGGCAATGGCGTCCTGATACAAGTCATCACTTACGCCCCTCATATTACGGGAAAAGCATTGAGGTTACCTTGGGATCAGGGAGTGGATATCACGCTCAAGAACTCAGCAACAAAAATAAGATTCGGCTTCAAATCATTGAATATTACTTGGTTTAGTATTAAAATTTTTGATGATAACAACACAAATAAATCTTTTAGCATAATTCCCTACCCCCCGAATTACGCTGATTGGGCCGAGTTCTTTTTCGATGACCGAAGAAGAATTAAAAGAATAACAATATTTGCACAATTTCACGTAATCAAGGACGCAGGTTTCATCGATAATTTCACCATCTTCTATTAATACTAAAACCTCACAAAGAACACGAGCCAATAGACGACAAATAGGGACAGTAATGAACGACAAAAGGGATAGATTATTTTTCTGGAATAGATCTGTCCCATGCAAGCATTCGCAGATGCGGCGAGCCCGGCTATTACGCCGCAACCGACACTTAATCTACGGGCACCAGATTATCGAGAACCTGATTGACGGCCAGTTCACCCAACATCACAACCTGCGCAATTCCCAACAATGTCCTGCGATGAGTGCCCTCAAGCATCCCCGCCAGGTCGTTGATCATCACGCAAGCCGAGCCGAGGCTTTCGCTGGCGTCGGCCAATAGGGGTTCGTTTGCGCTGGCCGGGTTGACCATGAACAAGCGGTTGGGCACGTAGGGGGCGGCCATGATTTCGGCGGTGGGTGGGCCAAGATAGTGGTCGAGCGCGCGCTCGGCGGCTTCGTGGAATTTCTTTGAATCGGAGGATTCGTAGGGCGATGCCGGATCGGTGGTCGGCGGGTTTGGTGTAACTTTGAACATGAATGCTTTCCTCAAACGAGGCTGCGTTCATTCTCGCTGCTAAACGAAATGGAGGCAGCTGTACGCAAGTTAGCAGACCGGTAAGCATTCAACCCGGCGCACCCGAAGATGCCATGCGCACAGCCACCATTTAGTGCAGGCGAATGAGCGCCTGACTGAATGTCACTTGTGCAACCGTAAAATGCATACCGGGCTGCTAAACCCGATCACTGGAAATCAGTGACCCGATCCAAGTTACCGACCCACCTCCAGGCGCACAAGCCGGCGGATTCTGTCTTACGCGTAGGCAATGGCGCAACGTTTTGTGGGCCTCAGGACGTAACACCCGATGTCTTTTAAACACGCACGTAAACAACGCTGATTGCCTACGCCGATTGGCGAATCGTCCGATAGGTTCCGTCCTCAGCCCTTCGACCGTTCGTCTCAAACCCACCCTCCCCTGTCAGATCTGACAGTAGCCAATCCCTATTACCTGATGCCCAATCAGAGTACTCGCCACGACCGCAAAAAATGGCGTCAAACCCGAAGCAAGGAACCTTCGCCATGCCCGTCCATTCGCTTTTTCTGTTTCCTCAGCCAAGTGAGAAAAACACCACGATGGCCCTCCGCCCGCCGTTGCCCGCGGGCATGGTCGAGCCTGTCGTGGATGGCGATGGCGGGATCAATATTGCTGCCATCACTGATCATCCCCAGGGTTTGTTCTGCATCATCAATCCTTACCTGGGAATGAGGGACGGTGACCGACTTGCCGTTTACTGGGAGGACAACCAGGCCTGCGCGATCAATGTCAAACCCGGCGACGTCGACAAGCCGTTGTACTTTTTTCTGGATGTGACCGATTTCAAGTCTGGCTGGGTCGAGAGGTTTTACTACGTACTGACCCGCGCCGGGCAAACCGTGCCGGATGATCCGTCCGTGGCCTTGCGACTGCTGCTCAAGTTCCAGAGACCGGCCGGGGTCGACAAGACCCCCCATCTGCCAGGCCATTCGGAATTGCAAAGCGCACAGTTGCCGCCGGAGTTGATTGAGCAAGGCGTCGTTGACGCGGAATGGGCACTGAACGGTGTGCCTGTAACGATTGCGCCATACCCGTTTATCACCGTGTACGACGTCATATTTTTTTATTGGGGCAGGCACCGCCTGCCGCCCCATATCGTCACTCAGGATCAGGCCGACAAGAAGCAGCCGATTGTCATTACCGTCGATCAGGCCGCGATTCTGGCCGGTGGTGACAGTACGGCGCTGAAGATCATGTACCAAGTGCACGACCGGGTACTGAACTGGGCGTCGCAGCCATCCCAAAGCACGACGATCGCAGTGAAAGCTGGCGGTTGGCGGCTGCCGGGGCCGACGATCAAGGAAGCGGTCAACGACATCATCACCATCAAGAACCTGAATAAGCAGCCTGTCACCGTGCAGGTCGGCCTGACCGCCACAGACTTCGCACCGGGTGACACCGTCGAAATGACCTGGGTTGGCACGACGTTCGACGGCACACAGCTGATTCACACCGAGTCGAAAGACATCAAAAGTGTTCCGGGCATTCTTGAGTTCAGCGTTCCCTACGAGCTCGTCAAAGCGATTGCCATGGGCCGCGCGGAAGCATCCTTCGTCCTGCACAAAACAGACGGCACACCAGCGCAATCGTCCAAACGCACCTTTGCCGAGGTGGTCGGTGATGTATCAACGCTTCCTGAACCGAAGATCCGCGAACTGGTGGGCGATACGCTGGAGCCGGACGTACCGCGGGCGACAGTTGACGTGCGTTACCCGGGCATGGCCAGCGGCGACCTGATCAACCTGATCTGGCTGGGCACAGACGCCGATGGCAAGCCCTACCTGCACGAACAACAACACACCGTCACTCTCAATGAAGCGCAAGCCAATCTCGTCACGATTTACATCGACAGCAAGCACGTCAAAGCGCTCGTAAACGGCACGCTGGATCTGTCGTATCGGGTGAGCAACGACGACGTGATGCTGTATGGCGTCAGAGAGTCAGAACGGCTGCTGGTCCTGGTGCAAGTCATCGTCGCAACGTTGCCGGCACCCAAAGTACCGGAAGCGATCAATGATGTACTCGACCCGGAAAAAGTCGAAAACAACATTACCGTACGAGTGGATTTTCCAGAAACCAAAAAGGGAGACATTCTGACGTATTACTTGAATGGGCCTCGCGCCAGTACCAGTGACTGGCTACCCATCACCACGCCCACTGAGGGCAAAATCTTGAATTTTCGGGTCGACGCCCGTTATGTTCAAGACAATATCGGCCAAAACATCAAGGTGTTTTATTCACTGTGGCGAGCGGCGCTAGAGCGTTTCGAATACTCGCCTACGTTGATACTGATGGTTGGCGAAACGCTGGGTGAGTTGCCCGCCCCGACGGTGACCCAGGCACCGACTGGCACGCTCGATCCGATGGCAGCACTGAACGGCATAGATATCAGCGTCAGCTTTACAAACATGAAACCTGATCAGGACATCATCCGACTTATATTTCAGGGCACGCCCGGCGCGGGATCGTCCGAAGATCAGAAACTGCCAGGGCATGAAAGTGGCACCGTCGTCTTCCCCCTGCCGCCATCGGTGGTCGGTGCCAATATCTCCAAAAACGTCAACGTCCAATATGAGGTGATACGCAACGCGCAGGCGACGCTTTCGAAAGTGCTGGATCTGAAGGTTTCAGGTTTCCTGGATCCGGAAAGCCAACTGCCGCGACCTCAGGTGCTGGAGGCGGCGGGTGGCATTCTGGATTTGACGACGCTCGCCGGTAACGCCAGCACACGGGTTGCCAAATGGCCATTTAGTGCGCTCAAGCAACGACTCTGGCTGATCTTCGAAGGTGAGACCCAGGACGGCGCAGTTCACCGCATCAACATGCTCAACGGTGTAGAAATAACGACCGGGCAAGTCATTGACGGACTCCATGAAGTACTCCTGCGCAGTGAGCTGATGAAACTGGGGCATGCCACTTCAGCGAAGGTGATCTGCAAAGTGGCGTTTGACGGCGGGACAGTAGAATCAGCGGCGCTCGTGTTTCCCATCCAGCAATTGACCGTCAGAACCCGTCATGACTACGTGACGCCAGTGATCAGCGAAGTGAGCGATTCTCTTGGGCAGATTCCGGAAGGGGGTTCGACATTCGACAAACAAGTGACTATCAAAGGTACTGCAACCCGAGGTGAAAAAGTTGCGCTGTTGGACGGCAGCACTCAGTTGGACGTTGTAGAGGTTACCGCTGATAGCACTTGGAGCAAGTTATTTTCGGGGCTGCAGTTAAAGCAATATCAGATCATAGCGTTTGCCTTGTATGACGCTGATCCGGTCGCTAGTCCACCGCGGACATTTACAGTTGCGCAATCCGTTGCACCGACCATTGCCAATGTCACCGATTCCAAAGGCACTGTTGCGCATGGCGGTACGACGTTCGATCGCTCTGTCACCGTCAC
>NZ_JBIVJB010000008.1:8770-36253 GCF_044750025.1 Pseudomonas sp. NPDC088885
TGAAACAACTGCCGATGCGGCGGGCGACTGGCGCGAGACCATCACTGGTTTGACTGCCAAAGGTTACAGCCTCACGGCGCTGGCGCTGTATGGCGATGGTGCGGAGTCTGCGGCGCGAACCTTTACGGTTGCGCAATCCGTTGCACCGACCATTGCCAATGTCACCGATTCCAAAGGCACGGTCGCCCACGGCGGCACTACGTTCGACCGCACGGTGACGGTCACCGGCAAGGCCAGTCCAAACCAGAAAATCCGCTTGCGCGACGGCACCACGTCACTGATTGACACGACTGCCAATGCTGCGGGCGACTGGCGCGAGACCATCACTGGTTTGACTGCCAAAGGTTACAGCCTCACGGCGCTGGCGCTGTATGGCGACGGCGCGGAATCGGCCGCACGGACATTCACTGTCGCAGCGGCCCTCCATGATTGCACTGATTTTACTCTTGGAAACTTTAATGCCTGGGCAACCGTACCTCCCGGCGCGGTCGTACTGAGGATTGAAGCGGACAACTATTTGATAAGAGTGCCGCGTTCAATACCGGTAGTCAGGAGAACTTTTTCTTTGCCGCCGGGCAACTATCAATTTACCCTCCGCGCCCGTAGCGATGACGCTCGTGCGGTTTTGCAAATAATTTTCGGTAACCGTAATACTTGGTCTATAACGACAAGTTGGGCAACTTACCACGCATCGCTGACACTTACTGGAGTTAGCAGCGTAACTATCGAATTAGCAAACGCCGGCAGCGAAGGTACATACATCGACTACGATGATCTTTGCGTGAAACTTCTGATCTGAACAGCTATGTGTCTAGTTCGGAAACAGGTTCCTCCCCGTTCCTGAGTCCTGCATAGATTAACTGTGGGAGCAGGCTTGCTCGCGAAATTGGTATATCAGTGACAGTTACGGTGACTGGCACAGCGCATTCGCGAGCAAGCCCGCTCCCACATTGGAGATGTGTCCAGGCTTAAATCTGATGCAAAAAAATCCCCGCAATATGCGAGGATTTTTTAGTCAAGCGTCAAACGATTTCTTTACCAATACCAGCGCAACCCCACCGTCGCCCCCCACGGCTTTTCGATATGTTCCCCTTTGGAGTAATCAAAGTCCGCATGCACCTGCCACTTCTCGGACATCGCCACTGCCACGCCCGCGCCGAACTCGGCCCGGGTACCTGACAAGTCATTGTTGAACACGTTGTCGTTGACCTTCACCTCATTGTTCTTTGCAAACTCATGCGCAATCGCTACGCGCAGATAGGGTTGCGCGACACTAACCTTGTCGAACTTGAAGTCGCGACCAACGGTGACACCCGCTTTGCCAAGCAATGAGCGCGTGGTGTCGCCATCGGCAGTCATGTCGTTGTCCAGGGAGTAGCGTCTGCCCTGGATTTGCACCGCAGACAATTGAGTGAACGGTTCTAAGAAGTAGCCGTTGGCGAGTTTGAATTGCCGGCCGAACTCCGCTGAAGCGCCCAACCCCCAGTTGTCGTAATCGCCTTTTGAGCGAGTGCCGTCACTGAGGTTGACCTTGGACTCGTTACGGAAGCGGTTGAACTTGAGCACACCGTCGAAGTAGTAACCGGTGTCGGCGTCCAGCCAGGTTGCGTAGGGCCCGATGTAGTAGCTGTTCACGGTGCCCGTGGTGCCATGATCGAGGTTCAGATCGGACTTGCTCGTCCCTGCCAATACGCCGAGCAACCAGCCACTGTCGCCCAGTCGTGCATCGGCTCCTAGTGAGAAACCTTGCTGGTTTAGCTGATAGCCAACGCCCGAACCGTCAGCAACGTTGTACTGGCTGCCATAGGTGCGCACCCAGCCGCCGGACTCGCCGCCGTTAAGGCGCAACTCGCCCATGCGGGTGCGCAATGACGACTGTTCGCTATACACAATGGTGAGCGGGCTATTGAAAAAGGCCAGAATCGATTGCGCGCCGGGGCTGATGACTTCGGTTGTCGGATCCAGATACCACTCTTTGACGCCCTCGGCATTGGTTCGGCTGGCCAGGCTATATGACCAGGTCCCGAGATCCACCGGCCGATCGCCCGCCAACGCAAAACTGGCGCCATCGGATGTAGCGGTGCTCACCAGCACGACCTTCTCGGGGTTTATAGCATCCAGCCCGGACGCCGCGACCGCCAGATCGTAATTCCCTGTCGATTGCCCAGTCACAATCAGCTTGTCACTGTCGCCGCTTTCGAAATCGCCCCTCATCGCAAAGATACCCGTGGTACCCGCCATCGTGCCGATGGTGAGCGTGCGATACGTATCGGGGGCCGCGGCATCGCCAAAGGTAACGCTGCCGCCATGCATGGCCAACGTACCAACGGTGTCGTTGCCCGTGAGCATCCAGTGTGATCGGCTTTGGATGTTAACTCTGTCGACGCCGTCGAGACGTCCGGTGAGTTGCGACTGATTTTCCAGGGTGACCGATTCATTCATAGTAGAACCGTCAGCCACTACGTCACCGGTCATCTGGCTTCGATTCAGCGTCAGGTTGGCAGTGCTGCCGTCGCTGATATTCAGATTGCCGAGGAAAGTGCTGTCGTTCAGCGCCATCTGCGCCGTCGAGTTGCCTGCTACGCGGACATCGCCGGTGAGCTGACTTTGACCGAAGTTCAGATCAACGTTGCTGCCGCCCGCGATGCTCACACCGCCGTCGAGGCTGCTGCCGTTGGCGAATTTCAGAGTCGTCGTTTCTGGCAGGCTATCGATCAGTACATTACCTTCCATCTGGCTGTTATCGAAAGTCAGATCGGCGCGACTGTTGCCCGTGAAGTTGACGTCGCCTTCCAGGCTGCTGTTGTTGGCAAACGCGACGGTAGCGGTGGAGTCATTGACCAACACGTTGCCGACCATGTGGCCCTGATTGAAATTCAGTTTACCGGTACTGCCTTCGGCGAGGTTGACGGTGCCGGTCAACAGGCTGTTGGCGGTCACCTTCAGATCTGCAGTCGAGGCACCCTTGGCGATGACGTCGCCGGTCATTCGACTTTGATCAACGCTCAGGTCGACATTGCTGCCACCGTCAATATTTACGTTGCCGTCGAGGCTGCTGCCGTTGGCGAATTTCAGAATTGTGATGTCGGGCAGCCTATCGATCAGTACGTTGCCTTTCATCTGGCTCTGATCGAAAGTCAAACCAGCGCGACTGTTGCCGGTGAAGTTGACGTCGCCTTCCAGGCTACTGCCATTGGCAAACGCGATGGTGGCTGTCGAGTCATTGACCCGCACATCGCCCGCCATGTGGCCCTGAATGAAATTGAGGTGGCCGGTGCTGCCGCCAGTGATATCGATTTTACCGGTCAGCGCGCTGTTTGCTGTCACGCTCAAGTTGGCACTCGATGCGCCATTGACAATCACGTCGCCCTTCATCTGACTTTGATCGAGGGCAAGATCGGCGAGGCTGCTCCCCGAGACATTGACGTTGCCCTCAAGCGCACTGCTGTAGCCCAGGTTCACGGTTGCTGTCGATGCTTCGACCAGTACGTCACCGGTCATCGTGCTTTGTTCGAAGTTGAGATGACCGGTGCTGCCATCGGTGATCCGCATATTGCCTGAAAGATTGCTGTTGCCCGCAAGGTTCAGGGTTGTGGTCGAGGTGCCATTGACCAACACGTCGCCCGTCATTTGGCTCTGTTCGAAGGAAATATCACCGTTACTGCCGCCGGCAACATTGATATTGCCTGTCAGGCTGCTGCCGGCAACAGCCACGGTTGCGGCCGAAGCGCCCTGGATGTCGAGCAAGATGTTATTGCCGGCGAGCAGAGTGGATCCGTTGAGGATATGGATGATGGCCTGCGTTCCGCGCTCGACCAGGATCGCTGAACCGTCCACGCCCTGAACCGTTGCGTTATCCAGCGACAAGGTGCGAGCGCCAACGTTTGCCGAGTCATTGACGATCCGCACGCCAGTCGATTGCCCGGTAATGTGCGTGCCTGCGGAGGCGTTCACTTCGCCGCCCAGAATGTTCACGCCAATGCCATTGGCGCCAGCGCCGGTAACTTGCGTATTGATCAGTGAAAGGGTGCTTAACCCCGTAACCTGAGCACCCGCCACATCCCCTGTGATCCGGCTGTTGGACACCGTCACGCTGGAACCGCCCGCTGCGACAGAGGAACGGTTGACGGCCAGGCCGATGTCATCACTGGTGATACTGGTCTGATCAATGCTGCCTTTGCTGCTGGTGACCACGACACCTTCAATGCCAGCGTTGCCGACAACCGCAGTGCCACTGATATTCAGTGTCGAACCGGTCTGGGCAGTAATCGATCGTGTGTTGGCACCGCTAGCATTCAACACGCCGTTGTTACGCACAAGATAGTCAGTCGCGGGTAACGAGGAGTTGATGTCCAGCGTGGCGTTATCAACAATAGTCGCCGCCTGTGCGTAATCCCCGGGCAACATCAACGCCTGCAGGCAACACATTACGCCAAGCCCCCTTAGGGGTGTAGCGCCAACACGTAATACAGGAAACATCTTCATAATTTGATCACCTGAAAAAAAATCACACACCACTACCGCTGCGATAGTGCAAATGCGGGCGTACGGTAATGGCTTCGCCTAGGTAAAAAAGTAGGAAAAGTCCTAATAGACACATGGAAAAGTCCTACTTTTTAAATCAGGAAAACAGCTTTCCGCAAAAAGAAAAGGAGGCAGTCAAGCCTCCCTCATTTCACCACTCAAATTTCGCAAGTATTGCCATCACCCGTTTTCACATGAACTCTGACCAAATGCCGATCAGCGCTTGCTGGGTGACCGTCGATGATCGCCTTATAAGTGACCGCCCCCCAAGCGGGCAAATTAGGGAGCGCCGTTGCAATGATTTTTTGATATGGGATTTTTACGATAAAACCAGCCGTCGCGTCCTGTACAGTCGGCGTGTATTTAACCGTCTCAAGTGTGTCCGGTATCACCGCCGTACCCGCAGCATCTGAATAGCCCTGATAAGTAAACTCCAGCTCCTGATCCGCCAATTGTATCTCACCTGGCCCAACAGACACTTCCGCACATCTCACCAACAGAGTATCGGGTACTAGGGACTGGCAGTTAAACCAGTCGGTAAAGTCTGGATCAAGGTGCAGAATTTTCAACTCTGGCACCACAGCGGCCCTGATAAAAACATCGACGTCTTGTGGCCGGGAATATTCAGCGTTGTCGTTAAGAGAATGGGTAATTTTATAAGTGACTGGTAGTGCTTTTGCGTTACCGGCAACACTCACCACGTCCCAAATCACAGTGAACGGCAAGTTACCGGTTTCAGCGCCCGTCAGTTTTTTATAGCCGCCCTGCGCGTCGGTAAGCTCAACGCCTTTCCAAATCAGCGTAACCTCATCATTCGCTTTGACACCGTCAAACACCGCAACACTAACACTCACGTTCGCATTAGCATCTTCCTCTCGCAGAATATTATTACCGGCCGTCACAGCGCCTTTTACAACGGGCAACGCAAGTGTCGGATTGGGATTCTCTCCGCCGTCGCCAACACCTGGACGACGAAGATCGACGTCCACGTCTTTCGTGAGTGGCACTTGTGGATGGCCCACACCATTGCGTTTAATTTGATAACTGACGGGTACTGTCTTTTCACCCAGGTCACCGTTAAACACAGTACTGTAAGGAACGTTGATAAAGAACGGAAAGGTATTGATTTTCAGCGCCGGTAATTTGATACCGTCGTACGTCACCTCAAGTTCATCGACCCCTTTCAGATAATTGGTGTATTCATCCAAAATCCCCACACCCAAAGGGACTTGGGCATCGGCCAGATCCACCAGCTTTGGGGCGGTATCGTCATCAAACAGGGGAATATACGGAACCTGCAAACCTTCAGGGGGATCTGTCAGGGTTACATTGAGCTCGGTAAAAGCCGACGGCGAACTCTTGTTACCCTTGCGATCTTCGAGGTAGTAGAAGAGCGACTGGACCCCTTCCTCTGTTCCGATTTTATCAGAGGTAAGGTCGAAGGTAATCGGTAGTAGCAAATCGGCTTCGGTCAATGTTTTACTGCCGACTAACACTGCCAGTGGCAAACTTTTGCCAAAGAAGCAATTGATGACGTCACCAATCTTTTTTTCCCCATGAGGGGGGACGGTCACCAGCACTTTCCCATCGTTGTCGTCCAGATACTTCTTGGTAATACCGTCGCGTTCAACCTCCGGTGGAACTTGCGCCTTACCGACGGGGAGCGGTGCGCGGTTATCAATGTTAAAAATCAGCTTGGAGACAGGTGGCTTATTACCACCGTGACTCAGGATATAACTCAACTCATGAGTACCGGGTGCTGCCGAGAGTCCCTCGGGCAGTACCAGAACAAACTCAGTAATTAGTGGATCTACGGGAGTTACATACATTTCCCTGTCACCCACCGGAGTGCCATCCAATGTCAAATGCAAAAAACCCTGAACGGCCCCAGGATCATCTGCTTCACTAAAGCGTGGGATCAAAATTCTCAGCGGGAAGCCTTGAAAGCGGCTATGCAACTGATTCGGTGCATCGTCGATTTCATCATCCATCAAAGGATTATCAGCGTGCATGGCAGGCGGCGCAGCGTTGGGTTTAACACTGCGTCGCAGAACACCGAAATAACGCGCACGATTTTCCGCCGGTTTTAACGATTGAATAACAGTCATCTTGATTATCCTCTGAGCAACTTGATTGACTGGCACCGGACAATAAGGACCCTTGCCAGAGCACTTGGACACTGATGCCATTTACAAACAACATTGCAAAAACAAATCGAAAAACCACGACGATCATTACAATGAGTTTTTACTTCACTCTTCGCTTACAGCCACTACAGCTTATTCCTGACAAATATCATTATCGGGGCCACAGACTGCCCCGCTGGGCATGGTTCGATTAATAATCACGAAGTCAGGTTTGGATGAGCCAAGCCCACCGCTGTGTTTTCTCAAGTAATACCGACACAACGCCGAACCGTTATCGACCATTGGCGCAATCAGTCGTGGATAGTCACTGACATGCACATCAAATCCGTCGCGCGCTTGATCGTCGGTCAGCGTGACTTCAAATGAATCATCGGTACCTGCAATCGGTGAAGAACCATTCTGATTGGCACAGCCTTGCCAGGTCAGTTCGACGACATCGTTCTCGGCGAACGCCGCATTGCCTTTGATATGCACCCACACCCCTTCCCACAAACGGGGTCGGGCGCAGCAATGAAGTACGCCATCACGATCGGCATGGGTGAAAACCGGTTCCGGCAAGTTGTCGATGACCACGATGGCCAGATTGAGCGGCGTCACTTGCGCCAATTGCTCATTGACGCCATTGCTGGTGGTGTACCAGGTCGGCAGCGCAGGGTTTACTTTGTCTTTCTCAATAAATTCCCAGGCGATGCTCAACAGGATGATTTTCCCCGCCACATCGCCCGACTTGACTTCGTACTCAGCGACCGGGCTCGGGATCGTCCCCCAATACAGGAAGACTTTCTGCCCCGGTAGCGGATTGTCGTAGAGGGTCAATCGCGCCTCGGCAGGCTTGCCGAAATCGCCAGGCAACAGCGTATTCAGTTGGTTCGATACCGCGCCATACACCTGCAGTTTCGCCAAGGTGGGGTTCAATAGCGCCGGGGCGCTGTCGTGATCCTGGCCGGCGACCGTAAAGTTATACGGCACTTTTATTTCGGGGGACGGCAGGGTCAACGTTCCACCGCGGCGCACGCGATAAAGCACGTTTGCCTGCGCTGGCCCAAGACCGTCATCTGTCAGGATCGCCCAAGGTACGGTGGTCTTCAGTGGAAACCCGTCAGGATCGACATCAATCGAACCGAGATCATGTAGATTCCACTTGATCAGAATCTGATCGCCGACAGCGACATCGTCATATTCGTCGATTTCGACCGTCACGGCGCCCTGATCCACTGCCCCTTCCCGGGCGTGCCGGCGGTCGAGCAAACCGCGCACCGACAATGGCACTCGTGGTGGCTTGAGATCACCGGGCGCCGCATTCAGGTCGACGCTGACCGCTAACAGTGTCGAACGCGGCCCTCGATTGCCCACCCAGTCGCGCAATCGGTAAAAGACATAACGCTGCCCGGCACCCCGCTGACGAATTACCGATTCGGGTACGGTGATGATCAATCGCTTGTCATCAATGTCCTGCTGATTGAATGTCTTCTCGCCGATCTCAATTTCAGAATCGGGCGGGGTCGGGTCATCCGACCAGTAAAAAATCGCGCGATCCCTGACTTTGGCATCCACGTACAGCGGTACTTGAAACTCCACCTTGCCATGTTGGGTGAGGTAGTCATCGGTGATAACGCCCGGGACATCGAGCATATCGAGTCGAACGGGTTCCTGATTGTCGTTGGGCGGCGATCGGTCGACGGTCACGCGCTTGAGTGCCGAGTACAAATGATTGCCGCCATAACTGACACGATACGACAGGGAATAGGTGCGCTCATCCAGCTTGTCACGAGGCACCTTCAAGGTTTTATCCCCCGGCTCCTCGTATTCATCACGGAACACAGAAGTAAATGGCCCTCCCTCCTGCGTCCAGCTGATGTCGATGATGTAAAGCGGCTCCGCTGCTGTGAAGGCGGCGATCCAATTGGGAACAACGACAACCAGGTCACCGCTCAACGCGTCTCTTGGCAACAGGCCTTCAGGGCTTTCCTGACCGTTTTCGTCCTTGAGAATGACGGGCACTTTCGGCGCTTCAAGCGCCAGCTCCACGACAGGATTGATCGGGCTATCAGAAGACGCCATTACACCCACTCCCACAAGACTCGGCTGTCATGGAACACGCGGACGCGCGGCCTGTGTGTTCAGGCCTTTCTTGGGCCGTGAGTTGATTTAACGGCGTTGTCGTGAGCTTGGCTACTGTCAGAAATTACAGGTATTGCTACCGTCTGTCGGAGATACGCCCATTGGGAATGCTCAGGCACAAAAAAACCCGCCCTCCCCTCAACCGGGAGCGCGGGTTTTGTCGTTTCAGCCTCGGATCAGACGGTATCGACCTTCAACGAGTGATCGTTGAGCATGCCGGTGATGATCGTCGCCGTGTCGTGCCCGCTGGCAATCATCCCGCCGGCCCCCGGTGTTACACCGTAGTGGCTGGCGAGGTTGACGCCGGCCAGGTCGATGGTCTGGTTTGGCGCGGCACCGGCCATGGCGCTGACGTCGATGCTGGTGAGCACCGACGCGCCCGCGCCGGTGACGGTGAAGTGCAGGTAGTCATCGAGCGACGCCGTGGTGCCGTTTTCACCTTGCAGCAGTTGCGACAGGTCGAGCTTGTCGGTGCCGGGGGTGAAGTCGGTGATGGTGTCGTGGCCGCTGTTGCCCTTGAGGTACTGGAAGGTGTCGGCCCCTGCTCCACCGGTCAGGGTGTTGTTGCCCAGACCGCCGATCAGCAGGTCGTCCCCGCCGCCACCGTTGAGGATGTCATTGCCCAGCCCACCATTGATCACGTTGTTATTGTTGTCGCCGGTCAACGTGTCGTTGAAGTTCGAGCCGACGAGGTTTTCGATGCCCGTCAGGGTGTCAGTTCCTGCACCGAGGGTGTTTTGCGCACCGAGCAGGCCGAGGTTGACCGTGACGCCAGCGGTGGCGTGGGCATAGCTCGCCGTGTCCGTGCCGGTGCCGCCATCGAGAAGGTCGTTGCCCGGGCCGCTGTAGAGCAAGTCGTTGCCGGCGCCGCCGTGCATTTCATTGTTGCCGGAGCCTGCGGTGAGCACATCGTTGCCGTCGCCGGCGTTGATGATGTTGTTGCCGGTGCCTGCGACCAGGATGTCATCGCCGGAGGTACCGGTGAGGGTGTGGCCATCCTGATAGCTGATGCTGACGTTGGCGGTGTCGCTGCCGCCATGGTTGTCGTTGGCGGTGTAGGTGCCGTTGAAGTCCGGGGTGATGTCGTGCGCCCCGGCGTAGTTGAGGGTCATGGTCAGTTGGTAGTTTTCCGCCGCGTTGGGGTTACCGCCGCCGCTTGGATCGGCGATGTTGGTGATGTGGATCTGATAGGTCCCATTCGCGGCTGCCGTCAGCGTTTGCCCGTCTGCCAGCGTGGTGTAAGCGCCGCCATTGATCGAGTACTCCATGGTGACGTGACCGGCCGCCAGGTTGTGATCCAGATTAAGGGTCTCACCCTGACGCAGATTGACGGTGATGCGGTCTTCATCATTCGCGTTGCTGTTGGTCACAGCACCGAGATAACCGCTGACCACCAGCACAGCGGTCATGGTTGCCGCGTTGGCACTGAACGAATTGCGCACGTTGGCCAGGTTCTGGTTGGCCGCGGTATTGGCGTTGGTGCCAGTGAAGTTGATCGCCCCGGTGCCGTTGAAGTCCGCCGCTTTCGAGATCCAACCGGTATTGAACGTCGTCGGCGTGGCGTTGAGCGTATCGCCATTCGGATCGGTATCGTTGGCCAGCAGCAATTCGCCCGGCACCACGATATTGCTCGAAAGCACGTTGGTGATGACGTGATCGTCCGCCGCCACCGGCGGCGCATTGGGGATGACTTTCACGGTCAGCGTCGAGCTGGCGAGGTCGCCGTCGTTGTCGCTGACGGTGAAGCCGATGTTCTCGGTGATCACCACAGCGGTGGTTTTCTGCGAAGTGTAGGTGTAGTCGCCGGTGTCGAGGTTGACCACCAGCGTGCCGCCATTGTTGGTGGCGATGCTCACCGAGTTGTTTACGGTGTTGAAGGTGCCGTGGTTGGTGCCAACGTTAGTTAACGCACCTTGTCCGCCAAGGCCTTTCGGATCGTAGGTGTAGGTGGTGCCGTCGACGACGATGGTTTTGATAAAACCGCCATCCGCGCCGAACGTACCGCCCTCACCCAGTAGCGAACCGGTGACCGGTGCGCCGACCACCGTGCCCGAGAGCACCGAGTTGAGTTGGTTGAGATCTGTCACCACTACAGCGTTGGTGTTGGTGTGGGTGATGCCGTCGTACGCCACTGGATCGAGGTTGGCGTTGCTCACGCCGCTGCCCAGACCGATCGCGTAGTTACGGATGTTGTTGGCGTCGAGGAAGGCTTTCAGCGCGGTTTCGTCCGCCGTGCCGATTTCCTGGCCGGTGGTCGGTTTACCGTCGGAGAAGAAGTAGCCAACATTCTGCGCGCCGGTGAGTTTGCCCGAGGTGTTGAACGCAGTCTGCATGGTCGCCACGGCGGCGTCGTAGTTGGTGCCGCCGCCCGCGGTCAAACCCGCCAGTATCGTCTTGGCAGTGGCGATATCGACCCACACCGAGGTGCGATCGGTAGCGCTGCTGCTGAAGGTCACCAGTTGCACCTTCACGTCGCCGAGATCGTCGTATTTGTCGAGCAAGGCACTAATGGCCTGCTTGGCCAGCGCCAGCCGCGACAGGCCCGGCACACCGGAGGCGTCGGCCATACTGCCGGAGATGTCGAGGACGATCAGCAGGTTGGAATCGATCTCCACCGCTGCCACCGAACGATCGGAAGCCACGGCTTTTGGCACGTCATCGACGATGTTGACGACGATGGTGCTGGTGGTGCTGTTGCCCAGTGCGTCAGTGGCTTTGTAGGTGAAACTTTCGCTGAGGGTGTTCGCGCCGTCGTTGGCGTTCGGCGAGGTTTTCGGCGCCGAAGTCAGCGTATAGGTGTAGGTGCCGTCGGCATTCAGCTGGATCTGCCCGTAGCTGCCGGTGGCGCTGCCGACCAAGGTGTAAGTCAGCGCGCCGCTGCCGCCGGTGACCGCGCCGACCAGCGTGCCCGTCGCGGTTTCGCCGGTGTTGGTCGGCTCGCTGCCGGTGACCGTGCCGGCGGCCAGATCCTGGCCGTCCTTGGTCAGGTCGAGGGCTTTTTCGTAGACCGTGACGTCCTGATCGACCGAGGCAATCAGTTTGCTGTCGGCGACGTTGATGGTGATGGTCGTGGTGCTTTCATCGCCGTCGCTGTCGCGGATGGTGTAGGTGAACGTGTCGGTCGCGCCCGCAGGGCTCACCGAGTTCGGGTTGCTGTGATAAACAGCGTTGCCCGCAGCATCGAGGGTCAGGTAACCGAAGTTGCCGTTGATGTTGCTGTTGAGCCCGCCGATGGCCGAGGTGCCGGTGTTGCTACCGGCGCGCACGCCGACCACCGCCCCGCCTGTTGCTGCGCCATCGGCGCCGGTGACGTCATTGCCCAGCACGCTGATGTTGACGGTACCGCCCTCGGCCACCGAGCCGGTGTCGGCTTGGGCAGTCGGCAGGTCATCGATGATGTTGACGTTGATCTGGCCGTTGGCGGTGCTGCCATCGGTGTCCGTCGCCACCACGTTGAAGTTCTCGGTGAGGCTGTTGGCACCGTTGGCGTTCGGGTGTGTTTCGTTGTCGACCAGGGTGTAGCTGTAACTCACGACACCGGTGGTCGGGTTGTAATTGGTGATGGTGAAGGTGCTGCCCAGCGGTGAAACCACCGACTGCGGGAAGCCTGCGGCGACACCGTTGGTCACCACGGCAATGCCGCCGACCGTCAGAGTTTGCAGGCCGTCGAGGGCGGTCACGGTGAAGGTGCCGCTTTGGGTCAGCAAGGCTGTGTTCGGGCTGGTGCCGTCGCTGAGGTTTTTCTCGTAAACGGTGAGTTCGCCGCCGTTGACGTCGAGGCCGTTGAGCACCACCGGATCGTCATTGTTGTGGATGTTCAGCACCAGGTTGGCGGTGCTGACGTCGCCATCGGCATCGGTCAGGGTGTAGGTGAACGTCTCGGTGCCGTTGCCACCGCCGTGCAGATTTTTGAAGTCGGCATCGGTGGTGTCCAGCGTGTAGGTGTACGAGCCGTCGGCGTTGAGCACCAGTTTGCCGTAGGTGCCGGTGAAGGTGCCGGGGGTAATCGGCCCGCTCGCCACCACGTCGGCGCCTTGCACATCGTTGGTCAGCACGTTGCCGGTGAGGGTCAACAGGCTTTCCGAAGCGCTGTTGGCGTTGCTGTCGTTCACTGCATGTGGCACGTCGTCGACGATGCTGACGACGATGGTGCTGGTGACGATGTTGCCCAGCGAATCGGTGGCCTGATAGGTAAAACTTTCGGTCAGGGTATTGGCGCCGTCATCGGCATGCGGCGTGGTGGTCGCCGGCGATGTCAGGGTGTAGGTGTAGGTGCCGTTGGGGTTGAGGACGATCTGTCCGTAGTTGCCGGTGGCACTGCCGACCAATGCATAGCTGATCGCGCCGACCGCGCCAGTGACCGAGCCGACCAGGGTGCCGGACGCGGTTTCGCCGGTGTTGCTCGGGTCGCTGCCGGTGACCGTACCGGGGGCCAGATCCGCGCCGTCCTTGGTCAGGTCGAGTGCTTTCTCGAACACGGTCACATCGGTGTCGCTGGTCGCATACAGTTTGCTGTTGGCGACGTCGATGGTGATGGTTGTGGTGCTTTCGTCACCGTCGGAATCGCGCACGGTGTAGGTGAATACATCCACCGCGCCCGGGCCGTTCACCGCATTGGGATTGCTGTGGTAGACGGCGTTGCCGTTGGCATCCAGGGTCAGGTAGCCGTAGGTGCCGTTGATGTTGCTGTTCAAGCCACCGAGGGCCGAGGTCGACGTGTCGGCGCCGGCACGCACGCCAACCACCGCGCCGGTCGCCGCCGGGCCATCGGCGCCGCCGATATCGTTGTCCAGCACATTGCCGCTGACGGTACCGCCCTCTGTCACCGACGCGGCATCAGGGTGGGCGCTCGGCAAATCATCGACGATGTTGACGTTGATCTGGCCGTTGGCGGTGCTGCCATCGGTGTCCGTCGCCACCACGTTGAAGTTCTCGGTGATGCTGTTGGCGCCGTTGGCATTCGGGTGGGTTTCGTTATCGACCAAGGTGTAGCTGTAGCTGACGACACCGGTGGTTTCGTTGTAACCGGTGATGGTCAGCGTGCTGCCCAACGGCGTGGTGATCGATTGTGGGAAACCTGCGGCCACGCCACCGGTCACCACGTTGATGCCGCCGACGGTCAGGGTTTGCAGACCGTCGAGGGCCGTGACGGTGAAGGTGCCGCTCTGGGTCAGCGCCGGGGTATTGGGGTCGGTGCCGTCACCGAGATTTTTCTCGTAGACCGTCAGTTCGCCGCCATTGACGTCGAGGCCGTTGAGCACCACCGGATCGTCATTGTTATGGATGTTCAGCACCAGGTTGGCGGTGCTGGTATCGCCGTCGGAGTCGGTGATGGTGTAGGTGAAATTCTCGGTACCGTTGCCGCCGCCGTGCAGATTTTTGAAGTCGGCATCGGTGGTGTCGAGGGTGTAGGTGTACGTGCCGTTGGCGTTGAGCACCAAGGTGCCGTAAGTCCCGGTGAACGTGCCGGCGGTAACCGGCCCGCTCGCGACACGGTCGGCGCCCTGCACATCGTTGGTCAGGACGTTGCCGGTCAGCGTCAGTTGGCTTTCCGACGCCGTGGTTGTATTGCTGTCATCCAGCGCTTTAGGCAGGTCGTCGACGATGTTGACGTCGAGGGTCGCGTTGGCAGTGGTGCCGTTGTCATCGACGACGGTGACGGCGAACTGCTCTGGCAGATTGTTTGCGCCGTTCGCGGTTGGGTGCGCTTCGTTATCGACCAGGGTGTAGCTGTAACTGACGACGCCGGTGGTTTCGTTGAAACCGGTGATGGTCAGTGTGCTGCCCAATGGCGTGGTGATTGATTGCGGGAAGCCTGCTGCTACGCCATTCGTAACCACGGCGATGCCGCCAACGGTCAACGTGGTGACGCCGTCGAGTGCGGTGATGTTGAAGGTGCCGCTTTGGGTCAGCTGGGTGGAATCTGGAGTACTGCCGTCGCTGAGGTTTTTCTCGTAAACGGTGAGTTCGCCACCGTTGACGTTGAGGCCGTTGATGATCACCGGATCGTCGTTGTTGTGGATCTGCAAGACGAGGTTTGCGGTGCTGGTATCGCCATCGGAATCGGTGATGGTGTAGGTGAAGGTTTCTGTCCCGTTGCCGCCGCCGTGTAGGGCCTTGAAATCAGCGTCGGTGGTGTTCAGCGTATAGGTGTAGGTGCCGTTGGCGTTGAGCACCAATGTGCCGTAAGTCCCGGAGAAAGTACCGGCGGTGATTGGGCCGGCATTCGGGCCGGTAGGTACGCGGTCGGCGCCTTGTACGTCGTTGGTCAGTACGTTGCCGGACAGGCTCAGCAGGGTTTCTGAGGCGGTGCCGGCGTTGCTGTCGTCCACGCCTTTTGGCAGGTCGTCGATGATGTTCACATCGAGGGTCGCATTGGCGGTGGTGCCGTTGTCATCGACGACGGTGACGGCGAACTGCTCTGGCAGAGTGTTTGCGCCGTTAGCGGTTGCGTGCGCTTCGTTATCGACCAGGGTGTAGCTGTAGCTGACGACGCCGGTGGTTTCGTTGAAACCGGTGATGGTCAGTGTGCTGCCCAATGGCGTGGTGATTGATTGTGGGAAGCCTGCTGCTACGCCATTCGTGACCACGGCGATGCCGCCGACGGTCAGGGTGGTCACGCCGTCGAGTGCGGTGATGTTGAACGTGCCACTTTGGGTCAGCTGGGTGGAATCTGGAGTACTGCCGTCGCTGAGGTTTTTCTCGTAAACAGTGAGTTCGCCGCCATTCACGTTGAGGCCGTTGATGATCACCGGATCGTCGTTATTGTGGATCTGCAAAACGAGGTTCGCGGTGCTGGTGTCGCCGTCGGAATCGGTGATGGTGTAGGTGAAGGTTTCTGTCCCGTTGCCGCCACCGTGCAGCGCTTTGAAATCAGCGTCGGTGGTGTTCAGCGTGTAGGTGTACGTGCCGTTGGCGTTGAGCACCAACGTGCCGTAAGTCCCCGCGAAAGTACCCGCTGTGATCGGGCCGGCATTCTCGCCGATGACCACACGGTCGGCGCCCTGCACATCGTTGGTCAGCACGTTGCCAGTGAGCGACAGATTGGTTTCCGAGGCGGTGCCTGCGTTCGAGTCATCCACGCCTTTTGGCAAGTCATCGACGATATTCACATCGAGGGTCGCGTTGGCGGTGGTGCCGTTGTCATCGACGACGGTGACGGCGAACTGCTCAGGCAAATTGTTCGCGCCGTTCGCGGTTGGGTGCGCTTCGTTATCGACCAGGGTGTAGCTGTAGCTGACGACGCCGGTGGTTTCGTTGAAACCGGTGATGGTCAGTGTGCTGCCCAATGGCGTGGTGATTGATTGTGGGAAACCTGCTGCTACGCCGTTGGTGACGACAGCGATGCCGCCCACGGTCAGGGTGGTGACGCCATCGAGTGCAGTGATGTTGAAGGTGCCGCTTTGGGTCAGTGCGCCGGAGTCTGGTGCGCTGCCGTCGCTGAGGTTTTTCTCGTAAACGGTGAGTTCGCCGCCGTTAACATCCAGACCACCGATTACCACTGGATCATCGTTGTTATGGATCTGCAAGACGAGGTTCGCGGTGCTGGTGTCGCCGTCGGAATCGGTGATGGTGTAGGTGAAGGTTTCGGTGCCGTTACCGCCACCGTGCAGCGCTTTGAAATCCGCATCGCTGGTGTTCAGCGTGTAGGTGTAAGTGCCGTTGGCGTTCAGCACCAAAGTCCCGTAAGTCCCCGCAAACGTACCGGCGGTGATCGGCCCGGCAGTCTCGCCAGTGGCCACGCGGTCGGCGCCCTGCACATCGTTGGTCAACACGTTGCCAGTGAGGCTGAGATTGGTCTCCGAGGCGGTGCCGGTATTGCTGTCATCCACCGCTTTTGGCAGGTCGTCGATGATGTTCACATCGAGCGTGGCATTCGCGGTCGTGCCGTTGTCGTCGACGACGGTGACGGCGAATTGCTCTGGCAGAGTGTTCGCGCCATTGGCGTTCGGATGCGTTTCGTTATCGACCAGCGTGTAGCTGTAACTGACCACACCTGTCGCCGCGTTGAACCCGGTAATGGTCAACGTGCTGCCCAGCGGCGTCGTCACCGATTGCGGAAAACCAGCCGCGACACCGTTGGTGACCACGGCAATGCCGCCGACGGTCAGCGTGGTGACGCCATCGAGTGCAGTAACGGTGAAGCTGCCATTTTGCGTCAGCGCTGCCGAATCAGGTGAACTGCCCAGGGCCAGGTTTTTCTCGAAAACCGTCAGCTCGCCGCCCGCAATATTCAAACCGCCGAGGGTCACGGGATCGTCGTTGTTGTGGATCTGCAAAACCAGATTCGCGGTGCTGCTATCGCCGTCCGAATCGGTGAGGGTATAGGCGAAGGTTTCGGTGCCGTTGCCGCCGCCGTGCAGCGCTTTGAAATCGGCATCGCCGGTATTCAGCGTGTAGGTGTAAGTGCCGTTGGCGTTCAGCACCAGGGTGCCGTAAGTGCCGGTGAACGTGCCGGGCGTCACCGGGCCAGTGGCCACGCGGTCAGCGCCTTGCACATCGTTGGTCAGCACGTTGCCGGTCAGCGTCAGCAAGGTTTCCGAAGCGGTTGAGCTGTTGCTGTCATCCACTGCGCGCGGCACGTCGTCGGTGATGTTGACGTCGAGCGTACCGGTCGCGGTATCGCCATTGCTGTCGCCGGCAACCACGGTGAATTGTTCACTGAGGTTGTTCGCGCCATCGCCCGCCGCGTGGGTGTCGTTGCCGTTGAGGGTATAGCTGTAGGTGACGACACCGGTGCTCGGGTTGTAGCCGGTGATGGTCAGGGTGTTGCCCAATTGCGTGGTGATCGACTGCGGGAAACCGACCGCCACACCGCCGCTGACCAGGCTGATGCCGCCGACGCTGAGGCTGGTCAAACCATCCGGCGCGTTAACGGTGAAGCTGCCACTTTGGGTCAGCGCTGCCGGATTGGCGGCCGAGCCGTCGGGCAGATTGGCTTCGTTGAGATTCAGCTCGCCACCCGGTGCGGACAGGCCGTTGAGGGTCACCAGATTGTTGACCGGTGGCGGCACGATCACTGGCGTGTCGTCGCCGTTGTCGATCACCACGTTGTGGCGTTCTTCAGGGAATTCAGGGATGCCGCCAAACCCGGCGGTGGGGAAACCGATGATCGGATCAACGCGCCCGCCGACTTCCGTCAGCAAGACAAAACTGTGACCACCGCCCGCTTCACCCGGCGCGCCACCCGGAGCGTTTGGCCCAGCGGCAGTGGCTTCAGCGGTTTTCGACGGGTCATCACCGGCGGCGATGGCTTTCTGGATTTGCTCGACGTCGGTCAGTTGCGCTTCGCTCGGCGTCACCGCCTCGGCCGCGTTCACGTGCGCGGCCTGATCGGCGAGCAGTTGCCCGGACAGGGTCATGCTGCTGCCGCGCCCAAGGGTCAGCTCTTTGCCATTTTGCAGATGAACGGCGACGGCGCCTTCGGCCCCGGTGATCAATTGATCGCCGGCAAACAGCCGATCGCCTTCGACCAAGGCGCGTTTTGTGCCGTCCGCTGCCTGTGCGAAAACCTGACCAATGACTTTAGTGACGGTACCGATGAGCGTTGCCATGTGAATTCCTCCGCTGCCGACCACTGTCGGCACTGGTTAACGAAGTAGCCCATGGCTCAATCGGGTTGCCGTGGCGACGCTCGCGCCTTCGACAGTTCGTTCGCAGGTTGCGCCGTTCAGGAAACATCAGTGCTATCAAGCACTTGAAAAACCTGATCAATGCAGCAAACCCACGAGCGCTACGTAACGCCGGTGAATCACTCGAGTGACAAAAATCTGTCGCTCCCCAGCCGCTACGCGTCCCTCCCCTTCAGCAGTACTTCGCCGTATGTCGCAAAGTGAATGGAACTTTCCTCAAGCCTTTCTGCGCTCCCTAGCGCGCATAAAACAAAGGCTTTCGAGCTGAACAATGTGCCGGATTTTACAAACCGCATAAGTTTTTTTCGGAATAAGCCTTATGAAAATTTTTTCTTAGCTACGCTTCATTATGTTCTTAGCTCTGTTGTTACAAGAGTGAAACGCTTTCCACTAAAAATATCGTCAAATTTTTGGCGACAGTAACACACCATCAGGACTCAGGGAGATGCACCCATGCGCGTTTTAACCCCCCTCTGCAACGCGGTTTTGCTGGCCATGGCTTGCACATCCCAAGCCCAGGCCATGAACCTCACCGAGGCGATCCAAAGCACCATCGCCACCCACCCGGAACTCGCTTCGCGCGTGGACGCACGCCTGTCGGCTGATGAACAAGTCAAAGTCGCCAAGGGCGGTTTCTATCCGTCCGTCGATTTGAACGCCGCGTATGGCCGTGGCTACAGCGACAACACCAACACCCGCGCCTTCGGTAACCACGACACACGAATTCTCAATTACACCCAGTCCGAGCTGCGCTTGCGGCAAATGCTGTTCGACGGTTTCAACACCGCCAACGAGGTTGAGCGCACCAAAGGCGTGTCCAATTCGCGCGCCTACTACGCGCAAGGCACCGCTCAGGATCTGGCCCTGCGCACCATCGAGGTCTACCTCGAAGTGCTCAAGCGTCGCGAACTGGTGACCCTGGCCACGAACAACCTGCAAGCGCACTTGCGCGTCAACGATCAGATCGGCCTGCGCACCGAGCGCGGCATCGGCAGCACCGCCGACTCCGATCAATCGGTGGCGCGTAAAGCGCTGGCGCAAAACAACCTCGACACCGCTGAAGTGGATCTGGCGGATGCCGAGTCGAACTTCTTCAGCGTTGTCGGGCGCATGCCTGATGAACTGGAAGCCCCGGCCACGACCCGTGGCGAGTTGCCGACCACCCTGCCGGAAGCCCAGCAGAGCATGGTCGAAAACAACCCGTACCTGAAATCGGCGCAGGCCGACGTGCAATCGGCCGAGAGCCAATACGAAGTCGCCAAGTCGCCGTTCTACCCACGTTTCGACGCAGAAGCAGCGGTGGGCGCGAACAACAACGTGCAGGGCGATGAAGGTCACGACAACGAATGGCGTGTCGGCGTGATCATGAACTACAACCTGTTCCGTGGCGGCAGCGACAAGGCGCGACTGGCCTCCGATGCGCACCAGATCAACCAGGCAATGGACATCCGCAACAACGCCCTGCGTCAGCTCAACGAGAACATTCACCTGGCCTGGAACGCCATGCTCAACGCGAAGAAACAGACCCCGACCGCCCGCGAATACGCGGAAACCACCAAGCGTGTACGCGCCGCGTATCAGGATCAGTTCGGCCTCGGCCAACGCACCCTTCTCGACTTGCTCGACAGTGAAAACGAGCTCTACAACGCCAACCGTCGCTACACCGAAATTCGCTACACCGAGGAATATTCGATGTACCGCGTGCTGGCGAACATGGGCCAGTTGCTGAGCAAACAACGGGTGGTGCTGCCCGCCGATGCGATCGCCTCCAGCGAAGTGAAGAACGAAGCCCGCCTCCCAGAGCTGAAATAACCCCTCTGTAGGAGCTGCCGAAGGCTGCATGATCGTTCCCACGCTCTGCGTGGGAATGCCTCTAGGGACGCTCTGCGTCCAGTGACGCGGAGCGTCACGGGCTTCATTCCCACGCAGAGCGTGGGAATGATCATGCAGCAGGGTTGATGTGGGTGTCCGAGCCAGTTCAAAGGAGCGATCAATATGACCAGCATGGAACCCGGCAACTCTGGGGTCGATCCGCGGCTGAGCTTCGATGATCCGTTACTCGACGGTCTGTTGATTCTCTGCAAACTGCATGGCGCGACAGTCAGTCGCGCCAGCCTGAGTGCCGGGCTGCCGCTGAACAAACAACGTCTGAGCCTCGATTTGCTGCCGCGCGCTGCTGCTCGTGCGGGGTTGCAGGCGCGGATGTTGCGCCGTGAACTGAAAGATATTTCACCACTGAACCTGCCGATTCTGTTGTTGCTCAACGACGGCCGCACCGCCGTGTTACGGCGTTTTGGCGATGACGGCAAAGCGCTGATTCTGCCCAGCGAAGCCGATGGCGGCGAGCAATGGGTCAGCCGTGAAGAACTCACCGAACACTACAGCGGCCAGGCCTTGTTCGCCCGGCCGCGGCACGAACTCGAAGACCTGCGCTCACCGCTGGTGCCGCGCGTGCATGCCTGGTTTCGCGACACCCTGAAGCTGTCGAAATGGCTATACGGCGATGCGATTCTCGCCAGTTTCCTGATCAACCTGCTGGGCCTGATGGTGCCGCTGTTCGTCATGCAGACCTACGACCGTGTGGTGCCAAACCAAGCGACGTCGACCTTGTGGGTGCTGTCGATCGGTCTGTTGATCGGCACCGGTTTCGAACTGGTGCTGCGGGTGGTGCGTGCGCACTTGCTCGACACCGCCGGCAAGAAAACCGATGTGATCCTTTCCGCGACTTTGTTTGAGCGCATCACCGGCATGTCGATGAAGGCACGGCCAGCGACCATCGGCGGTTTCGCCCAGAGCATTCATGACTTCCAGGGCCTGCGTGAATTCCTCACCGCCGTCACCCTGACCAGCCTGATCGACCTGCCCTTCGTCGTTTTGATGCTGGTGGTGATCGGCCTCCTCGGCGGCTGGCTGGTGGTGATTCCGATGTTGGCGTTTCCGATCACGATCATCTTCGCCCTGGCGATTCAGGTGCGCCTGCGCGACACCGTGCAGAAAAGCCTGAGCCTCGGCGCCGAACGCCAGGCCGTGCTGATCGAAACCCTCGGTGGCCTGGAAACCCTCAAGGCCTGCAGCGCCGAAAGCGAGCGCCAGCACAAATGGGAAAGCACCCACGGCGCCCTCACCCGCCTCGACAGCCATGCGCGCAATCTCTCGGCGCTGGCAACCAACGGCACATTGTTCATTCAGCAGTTCTCGGGGATGGCGACGATTGTCGCCGGGGTTTACAGCATCATCGCCGGCAACCTCAGCGTCGGTGCGCTGGTCGCCAGCTACATGCTCGGCAGCCGCGTACTCGCCCCGCTGGGGCAGATTGCCGGGCTGATCACCCGTTATCAGCAAGCGCAATTGACCATGAAAAGCACCGACGCGCTGATGTCACTGCCGCAGGAACGCGACGGCAAACAGCGGCCGCTGGAACGCACGCAACTGCAAGGCGCGCTGGACGTCAGCGGCGTGACCTTTCACTACAACGGCCAGAATGCGCCGGCCCTGAGCAACATCAGTTTCAGCCTCAAGGCCGGCGAACGGGTTGGCATTATCGGTCGCAGTGGCTCGGGTAAAAGCACCTTGGCGCGATTGGTCATGGGTTTCTATGAGCCAGAAGAAGGCCAGTTGCTGCTCGACGGTCTCGACCTGCGGCAACTGGATGTCGCGGATCTGCGCCAGCAAATCGGCTATGTCGCCCACGACCTGCCGCTGCTGGCCGGCAGCTTGCGCGATAACCTCACCCTCGGCGCACGCTACGTCAGCGATTCGCGGATGCTTGAAGTGGCTGAGCTGACCGGCGTCACCGAACTCGCTCGCCAGCATCCGCAAGGTTTTGATCGGCCGGTCGGTGAGCGCGGGCAATTGCTGTCCGGCGGCCAACGCCAAGCGGTATTGCTCGCGCGTTCGCTGTTGCTCGACCCGCCGATCATGCTGCTCGACGAACCCACCAGCGCCATGGACAACAGCAGCGAAGACATCCTGCGCCAGAAACTTCATGGCTGGGTGCAAGGCAAAACCCTGCTGCTGGTCACCCACCGCACCTCGATGCTGAGCCTGGTGGATCGGCTGCTGGTACTCGACAACGGCCGGATCGTCGCCGACGGCCCGAAAGAAGCAGTCATCGAAGCACTGCGCAAGGGCCGCGTCGGCTCTGCGGCGGTGTAGATGCTTAACCATAATTTATGGCTTACACAAAAAAGTGCCCTGCACAAAAACCTGTGCCTATACAAAATCAGTGGCTTTACACAAAACCTGTGCCTTACACAAAACTTGTGGTTTGCACAAAATCTGTGGCGAGGGGATTTATCCCCGTTTGGGTGCGCAGCGCCCATGAAATTTTTGGGGTTGCTGCGCAACCCAACGGGGATAAATCCCCTCGCCACAGGAAAACTTTTTGGCCACAGGAATTTTCTGTG
The DNA here is from genome assembly GCF_044750025.1 of Pseudomonas sp. NPDC088885. NCBI lineage: Bacteria > Pseudomonadati > Pseudomonadota > Gammaproteobacteria > Pseudomonadales > Pseudomonadaceae > Pseudomonas > Pseudomonas sp. NPDC088885. The sequence continues at coordinate 31,601 of NZ_JBIVJB010000008.1, forward strand.
GCCACAGGGAAATTCTCAGGCCAAAGGGAGTTCTCTGGTTACAGATACGCGCCCCTGGCCACTGTTGGGTCATCCAGTTTGATGTTTCTTAATTGAGGGGTATCGCCCCATGTCGGCATCTTCAGATAGCAAATCTCGCGGCTACTTCGACAGTTTCGGCAAAAGCGCCGAGGCTGAGTTCATGCCGGAAACCGCCGGGGCGGCGTTGCAGGATTCGCCGCGCTGGTCGCGGATCACCGTGTGGCTGGCGGCGGGGCTGCTGATCAGTGCGGTGGTCTGGGCCAAATTCGCCGTGCTCGAAGAAGTGACCATGGGCGAAGGCAAGGCGATTCCGTCGAGCAAGATTCAGGTGATCCAGAACCTTGAGGGCGGCATCGTTACCGAGATCTTCGTGCGTGAAGGGCAAATGGTGAACAAGGGCGACACCCTGCTGCGTCTGGATGACACGCGCTTCCGTTCGAACAAAGGCGAGAGCGAGGCCGATCGTTATGCGCTGACGGCCCAGGTCGAACGGTTGTCCGCCGAAGCGGAAGGCCGGCCGTTCAAGCTCTCCGATGAAGTGGTCGCCAAAGCACCGCAAGTCGCTGAAGACGAGCGCTCGCTGTATGACCAACGCCAGCGCCGACTGGCCAGTGAACAACGAACCCTCAGCGAACAACTGCGGCAGAAAACCCAGGAACTGGCGGAATTTCGTTCCAAGCAGGGCCAGTTCAGTTCCAGCCTGGCGTTGCTGCAGCAAGAAATGAACATGTCCGAACCGCTGGTGAAAACCGGCGCGGTGTCGCCGGTGGAAATCCTTCGGCTGAAGCGCAGCGCGGTGGAGATCCGAGGTTCGCTGAACGCCACCACACTCGCCATTCCCCGTGCCGAATCGGCGATTGCCGAGATCCGCAGCAAGATCGACGAATCCGAACAAACCTTCCGCTCCGAAGCCGCCAAAGAGCTGAATGAGAAGCGCACCGACCTGTCAAAAATCACCGCGACCAGCATCGCCATCGACGACCGGGTCACCCGCACCACCGTGACTTCACCGGTGCACGGCGTGATCAAGCAATTGAAGGTCAACACCATCGGCGGCGTGGTGCAGCCGGGCAGCGACATGGTTGAAATCGTGCCGCTGGAGGACAACCTGCTGATCGAAGCCAAAGTGCGCCCGCAGGACGTGGCGTTTCTGCATCCGGGGCAGAAGGCGATGGTCAAGTTCAGTGCATATGACTACACGATTTACGGCGGGCTGAGCGCCAAGCTTGAGTTGATCGGCGCGGACACGATTACCGATGACAAGGGCAACAGCTTTTACCTGATTCAGGTGCGCACCGATAAAAACCATTTGGGCGGGGATGTGAAGCCGTTGCTGATTATTCCGGGGATGGTGGCGACGGTGGACATCATTACCGGGGAGAAGAGCGTGCTGGATTACTTGCTGAAACCGGTGCTGAAGGCGCGGACTGAGGCGATGCGCGAGCGGTAGCGAATGATCGTTCCCACGCTCCGCGTGGGAGTGCCGCCCGGGACGCTCCGCGTCCCTTCGCGACTGTGACGCAGAGCGTCACTGGATGCATTCCCACGCAGAGCGTGGGAACGATCATCTATCGCCATGATTACGCTGAAAGGTCTCCTCCCCCATCGCCGCAATCTGCCCCTCGATCAACGCTTCAAACGGCTTGAGCAACGGTTCAAACGAAACCGGCGCCTCCAGCGCTTGCAATGCCTGCACAATCGCCTCAACCGTCGACAATGCCCCCGGCCCCGGTGCCTTTCGCAACCGATAGCGCGACACCCCGCCCTCGGCCAGCGTCACCCGTGGCAACGCCGCCAGCAGTGGATTGAGGTGCAGCATCTTGCGCGCTTTACGCCACGTGCCATCCGGAACGACCAATAACAACGGTTCATCCGACTCAGCGTAAGCCTGCATCGGCTGCGCATCATCGGCGGGAAACAACAACCGCGCCCGATAGCCCGGCTGATTCAGCAGCGTCGGCAAATCCTCAAAAACCTCACCCACAATCAGCTCGGCATTGCTCAATCCCAACGCCGCCAATCGCGCGGTGTTCAACGCATGATTGACCTCGCTCGGATGCTGCAACAGCAACACCCGCGTACGGCTGTCGAGGCTGGGGATCAGCGGGCACAGGCAATGGGTTTGTGGGCGCAGGCAGCGCGGGCATTGGGGTCTGGACATACTTCTTTTTCCTACAAGCTAAGCCTGATTGAGCTGTGCTTTGAGCAAATCACGGAAAGTCTGGATCAGCGGCTCGCGGCTGCGGCCCCGGCGCATGATCATCGAGAACGGCGCCTGATAACCGAACGTCGCCGGCAGCAATACGCGCAAATCGCCCTTGTCAGCCCAGGCTTGGGCGTAGTGCTCCGGCAAGTAACCAATGTAGGCGCCGGACAGCACCAGAATCAGCTGCGCCTCCATACTTTCCACGGTCGCAGCGCTGTGCTTGAAACCGTGACGCGCCAGCTCGGCCTGACTCCAATAACCACGACCGACCATGCGCTGCTGGGTGATGACTTGCTCAGGGATGCGCCGCTCGTTGAACAACGGATGGCGGCTGCTGCAATACAGCCAGTGCTGCTCGCGGTACAGCGGCATATAGACCAGTCCGCTCATCCGTGTGGAGAACGCGCCGATGGCCAGATCGAGGCGATTGTCCTGCACGCCGAGTTGCAGTTCGTACGGGCTCATCACCGATAAGTGCAAATGCACCGCCGGATGTTCCTGGCTGTAGCCGCCGATGGCTTCGGCAAATGGCAGAGCCTTGTCGCTGACCGTGGAGTCGATCACGCCGAGGTTGAGCGTGCCGCGCAATTCGCCCTTGAGCGCGGCGGCGTATTGCTCGAACCCTTCGAGTTCGGCGAGCAGGCGCAAGGTTTCCTGATGGAACAGCTCACCCTTGCTGGTCAGGCTGAACCCGCCGCGTCCGCGATGGCACAGCACCAGACCTAGCGCGGCTTCGAGCTGGCTCATGTAGGTGCTGATCGCCGAGGTCGACAGGTTGAGTTCCTGCTGCGCATTGGCGAAACCCTGATGGCGCACGACGCTGACGAAGATGCGCAATAGTTTCAGGTCGGGTAAAGCGTTGGCCATGTCTACTCCAAGGATCGTTCCCACGCTCTGCGTGGGAATGCAGCCTGTGACGCTCTGCGTCACCTGCAAGTACGGCTGGACGCGGAGCGTCCGTAGATGCATTCCCACGCGGAGCATGGGAACGAGCCGGTGTGGAAGTCTGGCATTAGTTTAGAAAAATCTGAACTAAGTATTTGCCCGTAGCGATTCTTTCCCCTAGCTACATTTCGCATCATCGGCCCCACAGCGGCGTCCGAACCTGTGCTCAACGGCGCGCCGATATAAATAAAACAAAGACGATGAGGCCCTACCCGTGGACAAGATTCTTCACCAACCACTGGGCGGCAACGAAATGCCGCGCTTCGGCGGCATCGCCACCATGCTCCGACTCCCCCATGTACCGACCGCTGCCGGCCTGGACGCTGCCTTCGTAGGCGTGCCACTGGACATCGGTACTTCGCTGCGCCCCGGCACCCGCTTCGGGCCACGCGACATTCGCACCGAATCGGTGATGATCCGCCCTTACAACATGGCGACCGGCGCTGCGCCGTTCGACTCGCTGGCCGTGGCCGACATTGGCGACGTGGCGATCAACACCTTCAACCTGCTCGACGCCGTGCGCATCATCGAAGAAGCCTACGACAACATCCTCGAGCACAACGTGATCCCGATGACCCTGGGTGGCGACCACACCATCACCCTGCCGATCCTGCGTGCGATTCATAAAAAGCACGGCAAGGTCGGTCTGGTGCACATCGATGCCCACGCGGACGTCAACGATCACATGTTCGGCGAGAAAATCGCCCACGGCACTACCTTCCGCCGCGCGGTTGAAGAAGGTCTGCTCGATTGCGACCGTGTCGTGCAGATCGGTCTGCGCGCTCAGGGTTACACCGCTGACGACTTCAACTGGAGCCGCGATCAGGGCTTCCGCGTGGTTCAGGCTGAAGAGTGCTGGCACAAGTCGCTGGCACCGCTGATGGCTGAAGTGCGCGAGAAAGTCGGCGGCGGCCCGGTGTACCTCAGCTTCGACATCGACGGCATCGATCCGGCCTGGGCACCTGGCACCGGCACCCCGGAAATCGGCGGTCTGACGACCATTCAGGCGATTGAAATCGTTCGCGGCTGCCAAGGCCTCGACTTGATCGGTTGCGATCTGGTAGAAGTCTCGCCCGCTTACGACACCACCGGCAACACCTCGCTGCTGGCCGCCAACCTGCTGTACGAAATGCTCTGCGTACTGCCAGGCGTGGTTCACCGCTGAGGGTTGCGTCATGAACGAACGTGATCAGGTTCTGCAAGCGGCCGCCGAGCTGGTGGCTGCCTTTGCCCGTAACGATCGCGAGGCTTACTTCGGCGCGTTCAGCGCCGATGCAAGTTTCGTTTTCTACACCCTCGAACAGCCGTTGCTGTCGCGCGATGCCTATCAGGCCTTGTGGGACAGCTGGCGCGCCGAGGATGGCTTCGAGGTGCTTGCGTGCACCTCGAGCAACGCCTTCGTCAGCCTGCAAGGTGACGTGGCGATTTTCATCCATGACGTGGCCACCGAGCTGCGCTTGCAAGGGGAGCACCACTTCAGC
>NZ_JBIVJB010000008.1:36263-107984 GCF_044750025.1 Pseudomonas sp. NPDC088885
GGCTGGCCTGCCACGAACATTTGTCCGCGATGCCGGAAGGGCTGCCATCCCCTTAGCCAAAACAGGTGACGCTCACGAACGATGAGCGCGCCTTTGTGATCGGAGCAGATCATGAATAACAACAACAACGAAAAAAGCCTTAGCAGCATTGAAACAAACGGGGTCGAACAGATCCCGGATCATGAGCGCGACGCCCGACCCAGCGACCTGTTTCGCTTGATCTTCGGCGGCGCCAATACCTTCGCCACCGCCGTGCTCGGCAGTTTCCCGGTGCTGTTCGGTCTGTCTTTTCAGGCCGGCGTCTGGGCGATTGTGCTGGGCGTAGTGGTCGGTGCGCTGATCCTTGCGCCGATGGGCCTGTTCGGCCCGCTCAACGGCACCAACAATGCTGTGTCATCGGGTGCGCATTTCGGTGTGCACGGGCGGATCGTCGGCTCGTTCCTGTCGTTGTTGACGGCGATCGCGTTCTTCTCACTGTCGGTGTGGAGTTCGGGTGACGCGCTGGTCGGTGGTGCCAAACGGCTGATCGGCCTGCCGGAAACCGACCTGACCCTGGGTCTGGCCTACGGCTTGTTCGCGTTGCTGGTACTCACCGTGTGCATCTACGGCTTCCGCATCATGCTGTGGGTCAACCGCATTGCGGTGTGGGCCGCGAGCCTGTTGTTCCTGCTCGGCATTTTCGCCTTTGCCCCCGCCTTCGACAGCCAGTACGCCGGCAGCGTGGCCCTCGGTCAGGCAGGTTTCTGGGCGGCGTTTATCGGCGCCGCGCTGGTGGCGATGAGCAACCCGATTTCCTTCGGCGCCTTCCTCGGCGACTGGTCACGCTACATCCCGCGCACAACCCCGAAAGCCCAGATCATGCTGGCGGTGATCGCGGCACAGTTGGCAACCCTGATTCCGTTTTTGTTCGGCCTGACCACCGCGACCATCGTCGCGATCAAGGCGCCGGACTACATCGCGGCGAACAACTATGTCGGTGGTTTGCTGGCGGTGTCGCCGAGCTGGTTCTTCCTGCCGGTGTGTCTGATTGCGGTGATCGGCGGCATGTCCACCGGCACCACGTCGCTGTATGGCACCGGGCTGGACATGTCCAGCGTGTTCCCGCGCGTGCTGTCGCGGGTGAAAGCGACGCTGCTGATCGGCGTGCTGTCGATTGCCTTCATCTTCATCGGTCGCTTTGCGGCGAACCTGGTGCAGAGCGTGTCGACCTTCGCCGTGCTGATCATCACCTGCACCACGCCATGGATGGTGATCATGATCATCGGCCTGTTGGTACGTCGCGGTTTCTACTGCCCGGATGACCTGCAAGTGTTCACGCGCGGCGAACAGGGCGGACGCTACTGGTTCAACCACGGCTGGAACTGGCGCGGTCTGGGCGCGTGGATCCCGAGCGCGGCGGTCGGCCTGTGCTTCGTCAATCTGCCGGGGCAGTTCGTTGGCCCGCTGGGCGAAATGGCCGGCGGCATCGACATCAGCTTGCCGGTGACCCTGGGCCTGGCTTCGGTGGTGTACCTGACGCTGCTGAGCCTGTTCCCGGAACCGCGGGAAGTGTTCGGCCCGAAGGATGCACGGAGCCAAGGCGCGGAGTCGCCGGTTAAAGCGGCAATGCGACAAGCCGCCTGATTTACGCATGAACCGTAGGAGCAAGGCTTGCCCGCGAAGAACGATAACGCGGTCAGCCTGCTTGACCCTGGCGCGCCCATCGCGGGCAAGCCTTGCTCCTACAGGTTTGGTTTCTGTTTCACCATAAAAAAGACAATCGGAGACACGCCATCATGGCTTTGGATTTATTCGTCGTCCTCATCTACGCAGCCGGCATGCTTTTGCTCGGCTATTTCGGCATGCGCAAGGCCAAGACCAACGAGGACTTTCTGGTCGCCGGTCGTAACCTCGGCCCAAGCCTGTACATGGGCACCATGGCCGCTACCGTGCTCGGTGGTGCGTCCACCGTCGGCACCGTTCGCCTCGGCTACGTGCACGGCATCTCCGGTTTCTGGCTGTGCGCCGCGCTGGGTTGCGGGATTCTCGCGCTGAACCTGTTTCTGGCCAAACCGCTGCTGAAGCTGAAGATCTACACCGTTACCCAAGTGCTGGAAAAGCGCTACAACCCGATGGCCCGCTCGGCCTCCGCGCTGATCATGCTGGCCTACGCACTGATGATCGGCGTGACCTCGATCCTCGCGATCGGCACCGTCCTGCAAGTGCTGTTCGACCTGCCGTTCTGGATCTCGGTACTGGTCGGTGGTGGCGTAGTGGTGATCTACTCGGCGATCGGCGGCATGTGGTCGCTGACCCTGACCGACATCGTCCAGTTCATCATCAAGACCGTCGGCCTGATGTTCATCCTGTTGCCGATCTGCCTGTACCGCGTGGGCGGTTGGGACGAGCTGGTGCTGAAGTTGCCGGCCACCGCGTTCAACTTCACCACGATCGGTTGGGACACGATCATCACCTACTTCATGATCTACTTCTTCGGCATTCTGATCGGTCAGGACATCTGGCAACGGGTGTTCACCGTCAAAAACGAAAAAGTCGCCAAGTACGCCGGCAGCGCCGCCGGCATCTACTGCATCATCTACGGCCTGGCCTGCGCCCTGATCGGCATGGCGGCACACGTGCTGATTCCCGATCTGTCCAACGTCAACAACGCCTTCGCCGCCATCGTCAAACTGTCGCTGCCGGACGGCATCCGGGGTCTGGTGATCGCTGCCGCACTGGCCGCCATGATGTCCACCGCCAGCGCCGGCCTGCTCGCCGCTGCCACCACCATCACCGAAGACCTGCTGCCGAAACTGCGCGGCGGTAAACAATCGAGCCTGGGCATCAACCGCCTGTTCACCCTGCTGACCGGTGTTGTGGTGCTGGGTATCGCTCTGGTGGTGAACGATGTGATCAGCGCGCTGACCCTCGCTTACAACCTGTTGGTGGGCGGCATGTTGATCCCGTTGATCGGGGCGATCTTCTGGAAACGCGCAACCACCGCCGGCGCCATCGCCAGCATGGGCCTGGGTTTCGCCACCGCCCTGTTGTTCATGATCAAGGACGGCCTCGATGCCAACACGCCGATCTACTACAGCCTGGCTGTGGGCCTGATCAGTTTTGTGGTGGTCAGCCTGGTCTCCCCTCGCCCGGCAACCGTGGCGAGCGCGATCTAAGCTTGATGTAACGACTTGATGCTTTCTTCGACGGGTGTGGCGTCGGTTGCCACACCCGTTTTTTTCGTCTGTAGAAAAGTGCTGATGAAGATGCTTCACTCAAGCAGAACAACGACTAGAAAAAACTGCCATGAGAAGAGCTGCCGTGCGTGCCGCCGTGCACCGGTTCATCCGCCGTCTGCTGGAGAACCACGACTTCAACGACCACACCAGCCTGGTGCAATTGGGGTTGGAAAAAGCCGATATCGAGGATTTGATCTTTCATCTGGAAGATGAATTCGGACTGACGGCATTCACCGCCGAAGAAGACCGCATGCTCAAGACCGCGAAGACCGCGAATGACTTGAGCCGGTTTTTAATAGAGATTGGACGGCATTGAAAGCAAAAGATCGCAGCCTTCGGCAGCTCCTACACTGATCCATGTAGGAGCTGCCGAAGGCTGCGATCTCTTGATCCTTAAAGAGGCACTTACCGCCGGCGCGGCTGGCGGCGACGCTGCTCGTCATCGGTGCGGATCGGCACAGGTTGCAGAGGCGGTTCGATCAAGCCGAGGGCAACACCCAAGTCGTGCAGCCAGTTTTGAATTTTCTCTTTCATCGTCATGCCCCCTTCAGGGTGGTGCTGAGCGACCGGAATTCTGAGGCCGCTTCGCACTGATAATAGTCCGAAGTCCTACGCAATGCTCGGCGAAATCCGCAATGATCTGTTACTGAATGGAACAGAATCTGCAGCCATTGGTTCAAGCCGTTTCTCGCACATCCGCCGAAGCCGCGGGATAGACAGCCTGCAGCACTTCTATCCACGCATTCGGATTGGCCCCGGCCCTGCTTTTGGCCAGATGAGCCATGTTGTCGCACCCCCTGAATGCTCGGCCAGCGGCTACTGACCCAGCGCTTTGCGCAGACGCCGACGTACCCACTGCTCGGCGCTGACGAAGGTGATGCCGAGCAACACCAGCACGGCGCCGATGATGAAGTTCAGGCTCAGCTCTTCGCCGAGCAGAATCACGCCGAAGGTCACGCCGAACAGCGGCGTCATAAACGAAAACACCGCGAGATTGGCCGCCAGATACCGACGCAACAGCCAGAACCACACCAGGTAACTGAAAAACGACACCACCAGCCCTTGGAACAGCACGCTGGCCACCGCCACGGGGGTCAGGTTGACGTGAGTGATCTGGCCGCTGAACAGCGCGATCAACAGCAGGCCGACGAAACCGACCATCAATTGATAGAACAGGGTCAACGTAACAGGCGCGTCAGACAGACGCGAGGCACGCACGACCACGGTAGTCGCGCCCCAGCAGGCACCGGCCAGAATCCCGAAGAAGTCACCGAGCAGCATGCTCCGGTCAAGGTTGTCCCACGACACGCCGCCGGCGAAGGCAATCGCGATGCCGATGAAGGCGAGCAGAATCCCCAGCCATTGCAGCGGCCTTAGACGCTCGCTCGCCAGCAGAAAATGCACGCCCAGCGCGGTAAAGATCGGCGCGGTGTAGAGGAATACCGACATGTGCGCTGCGGTGGTCAGTTGCAGGCCTTCGGAGATAAAGAAGAATTCCAGACCGAACAACCCACCGGCGAGCAAACCGCCGCGCCAGGTGTTGCCGACCTGATCCCAACCACCCTTCCAGCAGATCAACAATCCTACAAGCAACGCAGAAATGCCTGACCGCCCCGCGGCCTGCATCACCGGCGCGATGTCCGGCGCAGCCCATTTGATCATGACTTGCTGCACGCCCCAGATCAGGCACAGGCCGATCATCACTTGCAGGGCAAACCGGTCGGCATTGCGCCGCTCGACACTCACCGCAACACCTCGAACACACACAACATGGCAGGCCATCCAATGGTCAGAAAACAGTGTTGGGGATTATCAATGAGTCGAGGGGAAAAAGGCGTCTGGAAAAGACATTTGTTTCTTCTGTAGCGTCAGCGGTGAATGGCCGTCGGCTGCGCCGCCATTCGCGAGCAAGCTCGCTCCCACAATGGCAACGCATTTCAAATGTGGGAGCGGGCTTGCTCGCGAAGAGGCCGGCAACAACATCGCACATTACGGATCAGACCTGCCCATACCGCCTCACGACCAAATACCCAACCGCACAAGCCACAGCCGTCGCCACCATCCCCCACACCCAATCCATCAACGTCACCTGCACCGACCACCCACGTAACGTCGCCCAATTCGTCAGGTCATACGTCCCGTACGCCACCAACCCCAACAACGCCCCCCTCTTCACCGCCCACTGCCAACTCAGCGCGGGCAACACCACAAACACCACGCAGCCAAAAACATACAGGCAATAAAAAACCGCGGCCGGTAACAGCAGCGGTTTTTCCAGCATCAGCGAACCGAGCAGTTCGCGGTAGGTCGGCGCCATCAACAGCCCCAGCCAGATGCCGTCGAGCAGAAGAAACGTCAGCAGCGTGGCGACGTAGGCAATCAGCGATCTTTTCATCACACTACCCTCAATGTAGGAGCCGCCGCAGGCTGCGATCTTTTGACCTTGAAGATCAACAGATCGCAGCCTGCGGCAGCTCCTACATGGGGCTGGCGTGGGCTCAGGTTAGTTCAATGCGATCGGCATGAATAACGATCTTGCCTTCCTTGTACAGCGAACCGATGGCCTTCTTGAAGTTGCCTTTGCTGACGCCGAACAGGCTGCTGATCAGCGCCGGATCGCTCTTGTCGCTGACCGGCAGCGTGCCGTCGTTGTCGCGCAACTTGGCGAGAATCTTCGAGTTGAGGCTGCTCGCTGCTTCCTGACCCACCGGTTGCAGGCTCAGGGCGATCTTGCCGTCGGCGCGCACTTCCTTGATGTAGCCCTTCTCGCTCATGCCGGCACGCATGAACTTGAAGATTTCGTTCTTGTGGATCAAACCCCAGTGCTTGTTGTTGATGATCGCCTTGAAACCCATGTCGGTGGCTTCGGCAACCAGCAGATCAACTTCCTGGCCCTGGCTGTAATTGGCCGGGGTTTTGTCGAGGTAGCGATCCAGGCGCGCGGTGGCGGTGATGCGGCGGGTGTGCTTGTCGAGGTAGACGTGCACCACGCAGTACTCGCCGGCGGTCATCTGGCGCTTTTCTTCGGAATACGGCAGCAACAGATCCTTCGGCAGCCCCCAATCGAGGAACACACCGATGCTGTTGACTTCAACAACTTTCAGACTGGCAAATTCGCCGACCTGAACTTTTGGTTTCTCTGTGGTAGCGAGAAGTTTGTCTTCGCTGTCCAGATAAACAAAAACGTTGAGCCAATCTTCATCTTCGCTGGGAATATCTTTAGGGATATAACGGTTGGGCAAAAGAATCTCGCCGTCCGCACCGCCGTCCAGATATAAACCGAAGTTAGTGTGTTTAACCACTTGCAAACTGTTGTAACGCCCGACTAAAGCCATTTCCAGAACCCTCATTACGTGGGCGGCATTCTACCCGTTTTTGCCGCGAACGTTCGCCGGCAGATCCTCGGTTTCGGCTAAAACTGCGCCACGCCTTGATTTTCCTTGATCGCCGACGAGCGAGGTGCCGCTCGTCAGTCTGCCAGCGAGGGTTTCAGCCGCGACATAATGTCCCGCCAAACAGCAATGATCTTATTTAAAACAGCAGGTTAGCTGGATATTCCAATTAATTAACCGCGAATAATGCAGCACCGCACTGGGTTATTCCCGGGGATATTTACCAAGCAATTGTCAAGTAATTACTGTACGATGCCTGGCCGAGTTACTTTTCTACAGGTTAATGGCCGCCATGCGTGTAAAAGCATCCAACAGCAAAGCAAAGCCAGCTCCAGCCGTTGAAACCAGCGAATCGATCAACGATCAAATCGCAGCGTTCCTCAAGTCCGGCGGCGAGATCCAGCAAATTGCCAAAGGCGTCAGTGGCCAGACGTTCGGCCCGTCCAAGCAGATCAGCCTGGGCAAGAAGTAACACCCGGTTTTACACCCGTCCAGAGGCGCTTTGAGCTTCGAAGCGCCTGGACTGGCACCGCGCAACACCCTCCCCGTTTTAAACAAACCAAACAGCAAATATTCAGAAATCGACGAACGGCCTTCAATGCCGAGCATTCGCCGGTATCCTTGCACGCGTCTAGATCAAGCGTTTCAGCAGGCCCGCCGTCCTGCGCTCGCTGTTCATGGAGTGACGCATGCGCACATCTTCCTGTTTATTGCTTGTAGGCCTGCTCGCGGCAACGACTGCGCACGCGCAGATTTTCCAGCGTGAACTCGGTGATTTCGACCTCAAGCTCGGCACCACACCCAGCCGCAGCATGGCGCAGGGCCTGGTCAAACCGGCGGCGGTCGGTTCGTTCCACGGCGGTCTCGATCTGAGCCACGACAGTGGCCTTTACGTCGGTCAGTACGCACCGAGCATGGGCATCTCGCCGGGCAAGAACCTTGAAATCGACTCCTACGTCGGCTTTAAACAACCATTCGATCAGTTGCTCGGCTACGAAGTCGGGATGATTCATTACAGCTATCCGAAGGTCGACACCCTCGACAGCCAGGAAGTGTTCGGCGGTCTGACCCTGCTCGGCAGCCGCTTCGGCATCGCGCTGAGCAACGACCCGGATAAACAGAACAACACCCTTTTCGCCGACCTTGGCGGCAACCAGCCGTTCGGCATCGGCGTCAGCATGAAATACACCACCCACCAGTTGAACTCGCCAGTAGCGGTGGACGGCGGCTACGTCAGCAGTTTCACCGATTGGTCGGTGAAATTTTCCCGCCCGGTCATGGGCGTCGATCTCGACCTCATCTACAGCAACTCCAGCCTCAGCGGCAGCGATTGCTCGGCCTATTCCGGCCACAACAGCCAGTGCGACGGCCTCGTCACGCTCAAGGCCGAACGCGCCTTCTATTGATCGGCTGAACTGCCGGGCTCATTCTGCGTTCACATAAACATCAGACCCTCAGGCTGGCCATCGCAAGGATTCGCCCATGTCTCGCTGGTTCAAGCACATTGCCGCGCTATTGATGTTCACCCTCGCCCTCGGCGCCTGCAGCCGCGTCGGCCTGGCCTATCGCAACCTCGACGTGATCATTCCGTGGACGCTCGGCGACTACGTCGACATGAACGGCGAGCAGAAAGACTGGTTCAACGAGCGCCTCAAGGAACACCTGAACTGGCACTGCACCACGCAGTTGCCGGGTTACCTCGACTGGCTGGATCGCTTGCAAACCATGGTCGAGACCAATCAGGTCACCGACGCCGCCCTGCAGGCGCGCACCGCCGAAGCCAAGCAAGCCATCGCCGAAACCGCGAAAGAGATCACCCCGTCGGCCATCGAATTGCTGCAAGGTCTGGACGACAAGCAAGTGGCGGAGATGAATGAAGCGTTCGCCAAGGACTTGCGCAAACGCCAGCAGGATTACGTCAATCCGCCGCTGGCCCAGCAGATCAAGGAACGTGGCGAGCGCATGACCAAACGTCTAAACGACTGGCTCGGCCCGCTCAGCGCCACCCAAGAACAGCGCGTAATGGCCTGGACTAACGCTCTCGGCGATCAGAACACCCAGTGGATCGCCAACCGCGCGCATTGGCAAAAGCAGTTCAGTGCCGCCGTGGCGCAACGCAAGAGTGCAGAATTCCCACAGCGGATCGAGACGCTTCTGGTGAATCGCGAGAGCTTATGGACAGCGGATTACCGCAAGGCCTACGCCGATACCGAAGCCCAGGCGCGCTCGTTGTTCGTGGATTTGATGGCGGAGAGCACGCCGCAGCAGCGCCAGCGCTTATTGAAAAAGATCGAAGGGGTACGCAAAGACTTCAACGACCTCAAATGCCTGAAGGCCGCACAAAAATCCTTGTAGGAGCAGAGCTTGCTCGCGAAAGCGGTCTGTCATTCAACAATAATGTTGGGGCTGACGACGCCTTCGCGAGCAAGCTCGGCTCCTACAGGATCGCGGTCAACCTTTAGGCGATCTGGGCTTTCGAGGCGACTTCATCAAACGTCGCTTCATCCAGCGCATCGGGCTGTTCATCCAGCACCTGACGCGGGTGGTCATTGCCGGGAATGCTGCTGTCGATCAGGCTCAGCAAGCTCGAACCGCGCGGGGTCAGAGAAAAATTGTTGCCGGTGCTGCCCTCCTCATCCGGACGCGGCTGGATAAAACCGCGCAAAAGCAACAGCCGTTCATAGTCGCAGGCCACCGTTTTCAGGTGATCCAGATTCTCGATCGGCTCGCCGGCGCTGGCTTTCTCCGCCGCGTAATCCTCAGCGTAGGCGCGAGGGGCGAAGCTGTGGCCGGCGCTGTTTTGCACTTCGTGCAGCAAGCGTTCAATCAAATCCCAGTTATAAGTCGTCATCCTGATTCAACCTCCGGTGCGCATGATTTGGGGCGCGTACCTAGGTTGTGACCGGAGCCTGACGCAGCCGTTCAGCTGTATTTCCTTCAGCGACCGACCGGCGGTCTGTCGATTTCCCGGCGGGCTGAACGACTAGTCTGAAACAGACGGTTTCAACCCCGCAGGAGAAATCATCATGAACGTTGAGAACCATCCGGTGGTGTCGCGTGACGCATGGCTCGCCGCCCGCAAACAACATTTAGAACACGAAAAAGCCTTCACCAAAGAGCGCGATCGCCTCAGCGCTGAACGCCGCGCCTTGCCTTGGGTGAAAGTCGACAAGGACTACCACTTCCAGGGCTCGAACGGCGAATTGAAGCTGGCTGACCTGTTTGGCGACCACAGCCAATTGGTCGTCTACCACTTCATGTTCGCCAAGGATTGGGAGGAAGGCTGCCAGGGCTGCTCGTTCCTCAGCGACCACATCGACGGCGCCAACCAGCATTTGGCCCATCACGATATCGCCGTGGTTGCGGTGTCCCACGCACCGTTTAACCAGTTTCAAGACTTCAAAAAACGCTTGGGCTGGGAGTTTGACTGGGTATCGTCAGAGGGCTGCGACTTCAATTATGACTTCGGCGTATGCGCCCGTGCCGAGGATGTTGCCGCCGGAAAGGCTACGTACAACTACGAAAAAACTGACAGCGCAGAGGAAGAAATGCCCGGGCTGAGCGTGTTTTACAAGGACAACGCCGGAAACATCTTCCACACCTATTCGACATACGCCCGAGGTCTGGACATGCTGGTCGGCGCCTACAACTACCTCGACCTGACGCCGAAGGGCCGCAATGAAGACGAGATCATGGAGTGGGTGCGGCATCATGATCGGTATGAAGGCGCGACAAAATCCAGCTGCTGCCACGGCAACTGATCGCCCTTTGTGGGAGTGAGCCTGCTCGCGAAAGCGTCGGGTCAGCCACCATGAATAGTGCCTGACATACCGCTTTCGCGAGCAAGCTCGCTCCCACAGGTTCGCACACAGGTTCTGCCACAGTTTCTGAACTTTTCGCAGGCTTTGCCCCTCAACCGGTTAACCCGCCTTAACCGGAACTGAGGCCTGCCCCCATGAAAACCCTGATCAAGCTCACCCTCGCCGCCACCCTTGCCTGCGCCCTGCCCGTCTGGGCCTGCACGCCTGAGGAGGCGACCGCCAAACGTGAACAACTGGCCAAAGAGGTCACCAAGCTCACTGAACAGAATCCGGCCAAGGCCAAAGAGATCAACGCCGAGTTGCAGAAAATGGATCTGGGCACGGCCAGCGCGGATCTGCCGGACAAGTGCCAGTTGATTGATCAGCGCTTGAAAGAGCTGGGTACGGCGGAGAAGAAGGCTGAAGGCTAAAGCGAAGATCGCAGCCTTCGGCAGCTCCTACAGAGGGGCGAAAAAAAACCCGGACATTGTCCGGGTTTTTTCTGTGCGCCTGAAAAGTCTTACTCAGCCGCTGGCTCTGCCGGCTTGCGGCGCTTGAGCGGGGCCATGCCGTCGCTGCTCACCAACGAGTCCGGCTTCGGACGGTTGGCGCTCTTGCGCTTGGTCGGCGTCTTCGCGGCGGTTTTTTTCTTGTCGCCCTTGGCGTCAGTCTTTTTCTTCTTCACGCCGACGGCTTTGCCCGAGGCCTTGACCTTTTTCGGCCCGCCGTAGGTGCCTTTGACTTCCTTGACGGTGCGGCGCTCGAAGCTCTGCTTCAAGTAGCGTTCGATGCTCGACATCAGGTTCCAGTCGCCGTGGCAGATCAGCGAGATCGCCAGGCCGTCGTTACCGGCACGACCAGTACGACCGATGCGGTGCACGTACTCGTCGCCGCTGCGGGGCATGTCGAAGTTGATCACCATGTCCAGACCATCAACGTCCAGACCACGGGCCGCCACGTCGGTGGCCACGAGGATCTTCACGCCGCCCTGCTTCAGACGGTCGATCGCCAGTTTGCGATCTTTCTGGTCTTTCTCGCCGTGCAGCACGAACGCTTTGTATTCCTGAGCCACGAGGCGGCCGTAGATGCGGTCGGCCATGGCGCGGGTGTTGGTGAAGATGATTGCCTTCTGATAGGTCTCGTTGGCCAGCAGCCAGTTCACAATCTGCTCTTTGTGCTGATTGTGGTCGGCGGTGATGATCTGCTGACGGGTGGTCGAGTTCAGCTGGCTGACCGCGTTGAGCTGCAAGTGCTCAGGGTTGTTCAGCACTTTGGCGATCATTTCGCGCAGGCCGGAACCACCGGTGGTAGCCGAGAACAGCATGGTTTGCTGACGGTTCGTGCATTCGTCGACCAGACGCTGAACGTCTTCGGAGAAGCCCATGTCGAGCATGCGGTCGGCTTCGTCGAGCACCAGCACTTCGACTTCTTTCAAATCGAGGTTGCCGGCGTTGAGTTGCTCGATCATGCGGCCCGGGGTGCCGATGAGGATGTCCGGCACTTTGCGCAGCATCGCGGCCTGTACCTTGAAGTCTTCACCGCCAGTGATCAGGCCGGATTTGATGAAGGTGAACTGCGAGAAACGCTCAACTTCCTTCAGGGTTTGCTGGGCCAGCTCGCGAGTCGGCAGCAGGATCAGCGTCTTGATGCTGACGCGAACCTTGGCCGGGCCGATCAGGCGATTGAGGATCGGCAGAACGAAAGCGGCAGTTTTGCCGCTACCGGTTTGCGCAGTCACCCGCAAATCACGCCCTTGGAGCGCCAGCGGGATGGCCGCGGCTTGCACAGGCGTTGGCTCGACAAATTTCAGCTCGGCCACAGCTTTAAGCAGGCGTTCGTGCAGGGCGAATTGGGAAAACACGGGTGCTACCTCGAAGATATGCAAAAAAACAGCTGCATAGGTTACCGGTTTCGAGCGCTCAGGCCGAGTTTCTTTATGCAAACGGCAGCAATCAGTGGTTTTTTTGTTGCCTGATTTGTCTCCAAACGTAATACCTGGCGTCTTAAATGCTCTAATCGGCCATCGCGTCTTACAGAAGAATCGTTTCACTTATGGATATCAAACAGCTCTGGCTCAACGCCCAAGACCTCTGGGGCACCCTCGAACAGCATCCGGTCCTGCAAGCCAGCCTGGCGCTGATGCTGCTGTTGGTGATCGCGTTGGTACTCGGACGAGTGGCGCGCTACCTGATCCTGCACGCCAGCCGCATGCTCGGTCGCCAGCCGGCGTTTCACTGGATCAACGATTTACGCCACAACAAAGTATTTCAGCGCCTGGCGCAGATCACCCCGTCGCTGGTGATCCAGTTCGGCCTGCACCTGGTGCCGGAACTGAGCAAAACCGCGATGAACTTCCTCGGCAACGTCGCGCTGGCGTTCACCATCCTGTTTTTGCTGCTGACCATCAGCGCGCTGCTCAATGCCCTGCTCGACATCTATGCGCGCACCGAACACGCCCGTACGCGCTCGATCAAAGGCTACGTGCAACTGGCGAAAATGGTTCTGTACGTGTTTGGCGGGATCATCATCGTCGCCACCCTGATCGACCGCTCGCCGCTGTTGCTGCTCTCCGGTCTCGGTGCGATGTCGGCGGTGATTCTGTTGGTCTACAAAGACACGCTGCTGTCGTTCGTCGCCAGCGTGCAGCTGACCAGCAACGACATGCTGCGGGTTGGCGACTGGATCGAAATGCCGCAAGTCGGCGCCGATGGCGATGTGGTCGATATCACTTTGCACACGGTCAAGGTGCAGAATTTCGACAAGACCATTGTGTCGATCCCGACGTGGCGCTTGATGTCCGAGTCGTTCAAGAACTGGCGTGGCATGCAGCAATCCGGCGGACGGCGGATCAAACGCAGCCTGTTCATCGACGCCAGCGGCGTGCGGTTCATCCGCGATGACGAGGAAGAAAAGCTCTCGCAGGTGCATTTGCTCACCGATTACATGAGCCGCAAGAAAGCCGAGCTCAAGGCGTGGAACGAGGCGCAGGGCAATGTCGCGGCGATGTCGGCCAACCGCCGCCGCATGACCAATATCGGCACGTTCCGCGCGTATGCGTTGGCGTATCTGAAGAGTCATCCGGAGATTCAACCGAACATGACCTGCATGGTGCGGCAGATGCAGACCACGGCGCAGGGCATTCCGCTGGAGATCTACTGCTTCACCCGCACCACGGCGTGGGCGGATTACGAGCGGATTCAGGGGGATATTTTTGATTATCTGCTGGCGGTGTTGCCGGAGTTCGGGTTGAGTCTGTATCAGCAGCCGAGTGGCGGGGATTTGCGCTCTGGCCTGCTGCCAGCGGTGCTCGGCTCGGCGAGCATCCCCGAGCCACAAAAACACCTTATGTAACGCACAGACCAAAACTGTGGGAGCGGGCTTGCTCGCGAAGGCGTCAGATCAGTCGACATAATCGTTGAATGACACACCGCTTTCGCGAGCAAGCCCGCTCCCACAGGGGACAGTTTTCAATCAGGGGTTATGCGGTGGCTGGTGATTTGCGGATGCCCAGGCGGCTGATCCACACGGCAGCAAGGATGACGCTACCCCCCAGGAACAACCGCCCCAGCTCCTCATGCTGATTCCAGATCAGCAGATTCAGCAGCAATCCCACCGGCACATGCAGGTTGTTCATCACCGCCAACGTGCCGCCATTGACCATGCACGCGCCCTTGTTCCACCAGTACATGCCCAGCGCGGTCGAGACCAGTCCGAGAAACAGCAACACACCCCACTGCAATGGCGCTTCCGGCAGAAAATTCGCTTTGCCGAACAACAAGAACGCTGGCAGCACCACCGCCAGTGCGCCGACGTAGAAGAAGCCGAACCGTCGGTAATGCGGCAAATCACTCGGGTGCTT
Source organism: Pseudomonas sp. NPDC088885 (assembly GCF_044750025.1). Classification (NCBI taxonomy): domain Bacteria; kingdom Pseudomonadati; phylum Pseudomonadota; class Gammaproteobacteria; order Pseudomonadales; family Pseudomonadaceae; genus Pseudomonas; species Pseudomonas sp. NPDC088885. Next base: position 50,533 of record NZ_JBIVJB010000008.1, read on the forward strand.
GGCCACCAGATGTTTGTACATCACCTGCCCGGCGGCGTAGGTGAAGTTGGCCAATTGCAGCAGCAGGAAGCCCATGAAGAAGTCCGGGCTGATGCTGTCGAAACGAATCACCGCCGCCCCACTCACCGCCACCAGTGCGGCGATCAGCGCCCACGGGTTGAAGCGACGGTTCAGCGCGTCTTCGATCAACGTCACGTGCAACGGCGTGAGGATGGTGAACAGCAACACTTCCGGCACCGTCAGCACGCGGAAGCTCAGGTACAGACAGACGTAGGTCACACCGAACTGCAACGCACCGATCATCAGCATGCCGCGCATGAACGACGGTTCGACCGAGCGCCAGCGCGTCAGCGGGATGAACACCAGCCCGGCCAGCACCACGCGCACCAGCACGGCGAAGTAACTGTCGACATGACCGGCCAGATACTCGCCAATCAGACTGAAGGAAAACGCCTGGATCAGCGTGACAAAAAGTAGATAGCCCATGCTCGCCTCGGTTTTGAATGGCGGCGACGATAGCGGTTTTCGATTCTGCAACCAACACAAATCCCCTGTAGGAGCCGAGCTTGCTCGCGAAGGCGGCATGTCAGGCGACAACGATATCGACTGATCCACCGCTTTCGCGAGCAAGCTCGGCTCCTACAGAAGAGCAATGAGAAATCCCGGGCAAAAAAAAGCCCGATCTCGCCTATGCGTTCAATCGGGCTACAGCACTCAGGAGCAACAAGTGCAAAGGGAGGTTCGATGCGCGTGGAACCTTGAAGGGGTTGCGCCAGGTCACTAGACCATCCAGAGATTATCTGGCGATTAACCTGTCAAGCGACCTGGGACAATTTGGCGTTGGCCTGATTCAAGCCCTTCTCCTGGAAGTCGCCGCCAAGGTTCATGCCTTCGGCGTGGATAAAGGTCACGTCGTTAATACCGATGAAACCCATGACCTGACGCAGGTACGGTTCCTGATGATCCGCCGGGCCGCCGGCGTAGATGCCGCCGCGAGCGGTCAGCACGTACGCACGCTTGCCGCTGAGCAGGCCTTGCGGGCCGGTTTCGGTGTACTTGAAAGTCACGCCGGCACGCAGCACGTGGTCGAGCCAGGCCTTGAGGGTGCTCGGGATGGCGAAGTTGTACATCGGCGCAGCCATGACCAGCACGTCAGCGGCGAGCAGTTCATCAGTCAATTCATTGGAGCGATCCAGCGATGATTGTTCGCTGGCGTTGCGCTGTTCGGCAGGCTTCATCCAGCCACCCAACAGGTTGGCGTCCAGATGCGGTACCGGGTTCACGGCGAGGTCACGCACGGTGATCTGATCGGCAGGGTGTGCAGCTTTCCACTGGCTGATGAAGGTCTGGGTCAGTTGACGGGACACCGAGTCTTGCTGGCGGGCGCTGCTTTCAATGATCAGAACGCTGGACATGTTGTGTAGCCTCCATCCGAGAATGTTGTAAGTCGATGGAGTGAAGGTTAAACAGAGTTGAATCGATGAAAAAGCGCAAATAATTGCTGCAAAGTATCGAATAATTCGTTTAGATGCTGACACCTACCCTGTAGGAGTGAGCCTGCTCGCGATGGCGTAGTGTCAGGCACCATTAATTCATCTGACACACCGCTATCGCGAGCAGGCTCACTCCTACAAGGGATCCGGGGTTATTTCGGGACGCAGGTCAGTTTGATGCGCAACTTGATGATCGAGCGGGTGAACTTGGCCGTGGCGTTTTTATGTTTGCCGGCCGGGACATCGATGCTGCGGGTGCGCGGCGCCTCGGGGCCGTTGCTGAAGACGGCCTTGCACGTCGCATCGACATCGCCGTAGTTGGCGACCCGGATGGAGCCGATGTCGTTGTCGGTGTCGTAGGTTTCGTAGTCGATCTTCAAACCGTTGAGATCCTTTTCCACGTCGATCGGGTACGCGAACGCCGTCAGCGGCAGCAGCGCCAGCAACACACAACAGAATTTTTTCATTCGGCAGTCTCCATGAGGGATCGCCAGCTTAGGACAAGAGGAGCTATTGATGAAAGCGCCCCGCGTGACCCTGGATCAATGGCGAACATTGCAGGCCGTGGTCGACCATGGCGGATTTGCCCAGGCCGCCGAGGCCCTGCACCGCTCGCAGTCGTCGGTGAGTTACACCGTCGCGCGCATGCAGGATCAACTCGGCGTGCCGCTGTTGCGCATCGACGGGCGCAAAGCCGTGCTCACCGAAGCCGGCGGCGTGTTGCTGCGCCGTTCGCGGCAATTGGTGAAACAGGCCAGCCAACTCGAAGACCTCGCCCATCACATGGAACAAGGCTGGGAAGCGGAAGTGCGGCTGGTGGTCGACGCCGCTTACCCGAGTGCGCGCATCGTCCGCGCACTGACCGCGTTCATGCCGCAAAGCCGTGGCTGCCGCGTGCGTCTGCGTGAGGAAGTGTTGTCGGGTGTGGAAGAAGTCCTGCTCGAAGGCGTGGCCGATCTGGCCATCACCGGCCTGAGCATTCCCGGCCACCTCGGGGCGGAATTGAGCGACGTCGAGTTCATTGCCGTCGCCCACCCCGATCACCCGCTGCACCGGCTCAATCGCGAACTGAGTTTTCAGGATCTCGAAACGCAAATGCAAGTGGTGATCCGCGACTCCGGCCGCCAGCAACCCCGCGATGTCGGCTGGCTCGGCGCCGAACAGCGTTGGACGGTCGGCAGCCTCGCCACCGCCGCGACATTTGTCAGCAGCGGTCTGGGTTTTGCCTGGTTGCCTCGGCACATGATTGAACGAGAACTCAAGGATGGCTCGCTCAAGCTGCTACCGTTGGACAGGGGCGGCACCCGCAACTCCAGCTTCTATCTGTATTCGAACAAAGACAAACCCCTGGGCCCGGCGACGCAAATCCTCATCGAACTGCTGCGCACCTTCGATACGTTGCCTTTGGATGCGCCGTACGCCGCCCCTGAACAAGCCTGACACGGAGTCCACCGATGGCGTATTTCGAGCACGAAGGTTGCAACCTGCACTACGAGGAATATAGCCACGGTACGCCGTTGCTGCTGGTTCACGGGCTCGGTTCGAGCACGCTGGACTGGGAAATGCAGATCCCCGCACTCGCCGCGCACTACCGGGTGATCGTTCCGGATGTTCGCGGCCACGGCCGTTCGGACAAACCCCGTGAGCGCTACAGCATCGCCGGTTTCAGCGCTGACCTCCTCGCGCTGATCGAACATTTGAACCTCGGCCCGGTGCATTACGCCGGGCTGTCCATGGGCGGCATGATCGGTTTTCAGTTCGCCGTCGATCACCCGCAATTGCTCAAGAGTCTGACCATCGTCAACAGCGCGCCCGAAGTGAAATTGCGCAGCCGTGATGACTATTGGCAGTGGTTCAAACGCTGGAGTCTGATGCGCGTGCTCAGCCTCGAAACCATCGGCAAAGCCCTCGGCGGCAAACTTTTTCCCAAGCCGGAACAGGCCGATCTGCGGCAGAAAATGGCCGAACGCTGGGCAAAAAACGACAAACGTGCTTATCTCGCCAGCTTCGATGCGATTGTCGGTTGGGGCGTTCAGGAACGACTTTCCCGCGTGACCTGTCCAACCCTCATCGTCAGCGCCGACCGTGATTACACACCCGTCGCGCTGAAAGAAACCTATGTAAAACTGCTGCCTGATGCGCGGCTGGTGGTGATCGACGATTCGCGCCACGCCACCCCGCTCGACCAACCGCAACGCTTCAATCAAACGCTGCTGGAGTTTCTCGCCACAGCCGACCTTCAATCTCAGGATCACTGACCCATGCTGAAAAAACTCGCCCTCGCCGCCGGTACCGTTCTGTTTGCCGCCAACCTGATGGCAGCAACGCCAGCCAAGGCGCCACACGTGCTGCTGGACACCACCAACGGCCAGATCGAAATCGAGCTGGATCCGGTCAAGGCGCCGATCAGTACCAAGAACTTCCTTGAGTACGTCGACAGCGGCTTCTACACCAACACCATTTTCCACCGCGTGATTCCGGGCTTCATGGCTCAGGGCGGCGGGTTCACCCAACAAATGCAACAGAAAGACACCAAGGCACCGATCAAGAACGAAGCCAGCAATGGCCTGCACAACGTTCGCGGCACGCTGTCGATGGCGCGCACTTCCAACCCGGATTCGGCCACCAGCCAGTTCTTCATCAACGTGGCTGACAACGCCTTCCTCGACCCGGGCCGTGACGCCGGTTACGCGGTATTCGCCAAAGTGGTCAAGGGCATGGACGTGGTCGACATCATCGTCAACTCGCAGACCACCACTAAAAGCGGCATGCAAAACGTGCCTGTCGACCCTGTGATCATCAAGTCGGCCAAGCGCATCGACTAAGTTCTGCAGGGCATATCGAGCGGCGCCGGGCTGATCCCGCGCCGCTCACACTGATAAAAGGAGAGCCCGCATTCCGGGCGGTTATCTGATGCTCTATCGCCGTTTCGAACAACTGATCGACATATTCCGCGACGCCCCCACGGCGTCCCCTCCAGACCGTGTCTGGCCCTTCTATGTTTACTACCTCAAACAGGTCTGGCCGAGTTTCGCCGCCCTGCTCGTCGTTGGCCTGTTTGCCGCGCTGATCGAAGTGGCGCTGTTCAGTTACCTGAGCCGCATCATCGACCTGGCCCAAGGCACGCCGAACCCGAATTTCTTCAGCGACCACGCCCTCGAACTGACGTGGATGGTGGTGGTTGCCCTCGTGTTGCGGCCGATCTTTTTCGGCCTGCACGACCTGCTGGTGCATCAGACGCTGAGCCCCGGCATGACCAGCATGATCCGCTGGCAGAACCACAGCTATGTGCTCAAGCAGAGCCTGAATTTCTTCCAGAATGACTTCGCCGGGCGCATCGCCCAACGCATCATGCAGACCGGCAACTCGCTGCGTGATTCTGCGGTGCAAGCGGTGGATGCGCTGTGGCACGTGGTGATTTACGCGATCAGCTCGCTGGTACTGTTCGCCGAAGCCGACTGGCGTTTGATGATCCCGTTGCTGCTGTGGATTGCCGCCTACATCGGCGCGCTCTACTACTTTGTGCCACGGGTCAAACAACGCTCGGTGGAAGCCTCCGACGCGCGCTCGAAACTGATGGGGCGCATCGTCGACGGCTACACCAACATCGCCACGCTGAAGCTGTTCGCCCACACCAATTTCGAACAGCACTACGCCAAGGAAGCCATCGAAGAGCAGACCGTCAAAGCCCAACTGGCTGGCCGCGTGGTTACCAGCATGGACGTGGCGATCACCACCATGAACGGCTTGCTGATCGTCGGCACCACCGCGTTGGCCCTGTGGTTGTGGACGCAATCGTTGATCACCGTCGGCGCGATTGCTTTGGCGACCGGTCTGGTGATTCGCATCGTCAACATGTCCGGCTGGATCATGTGGGTGGTCACCGGCATTTTCGAAAACATCGGCATGGTGCAGGACGGTCTGCAGACCATTGCGCAACCGGTCAGCGTCACCGATCGCGAAGACGCTAAACCGCTGCAAGTAGCCCGTGGCGAAGTGCGTTTCGAGCATGTGGATTTTCACTACGGCAAGAAGCGCGGGATCATCGGCGACCTCAACCTGAACATCAAACCGGGCGAAAAAATCGGTTTGATCGGGCCGTCCGGCGCCGGTAAATCGACCTTGGTCAACCTGCTGCTGCGCCTGTACGACGTCGAGGGCGGACGCATTCTGATCGACGGGCAGAACATCGCCGACGTCGGTCAGGAAAGCCTGCGCGCGCGCATCGGCATGATCACCCAGGACACTTCGTTGCTGCACCGTTCGATCCGCGACAACTTGTTGTACGGCAAACCGGACGCGACCGATGCCGAGTTGTGGGACGCGGTGCACAAGGCACGCGCCGATGAGTTTATTCCGCTGCTGTCGGACGCCGAGGGCCGTACCGGTTTCGATGCGCACGTCGGTGAGCGCGGGGTGAAATTGTCCGGTGGTCAGCGTCAGCGCATTGCGATAGCACGGGTGCTGCTCAAGGACGCGCCGATCCTGATCATGGACGAAGCCACCTCGGCGCTGGACTCGGAAGTCGAAGCGGCGATTCAGGAAAGTCTGGAAACCTTGATGCAGGGCAAAACCGTGATTGCGATTGCGCACCGGCTCTCGACGATTGCGCGGATGGATCGGCTGGTGGTGCTCGAGAACGGCAAGATCGCCGAGAGCGGTACTCATGCTGAGCTGCTCGCGCATCGCGGTTTGTATTCGCGGCTTTGGGCGCACCAGACCGGGGGGTTCGTCGGTATCGACTGATGCCCTGAATGATCGTTCCCACGCTCCGCGTGGGAATGCAGCCCGTGACGCTCCGCGTCACTGGACGCGGAGCGTCCCTTGAGGCATTCCCACGCAGAGCGTGGGAACGATCACTGTAGGAGCTGCCGCAGGCTGCGATCTTTGCTTTTTGCCCCGCTGGAAATCCGTAAAAACCCTGCTGTACTCAGCCAAGGCTTCGGAACGGAGCCTGTCGTAAGTCTGCAAGGACGCACAACTCGATGCAGTCTCGATAGCAGCGCTATCAAGGACTCTTCTCATGTCTCTGTTGAAACGTTCAGCTACGGAGTTGTTGGGTACGTTCTGGTTGGTGTTGGGTGGTTGCGGCAGTGCGGTGATCGCCGCGTCTTCGCCGTTGGGTATCGGCGTGCTGGGGGTGGCCCTGGCGTTTGGTCTGACGGTGCTGACCATGGCGTTCGCCATCGGCCACATCAGCGGATGTCACCTCAACCCGGCCGTGTCGGTCGGTCTGGTCGTCGGCGGTCGATTCCCCGCCAAAGAGTTGCCTGCTTACATCATTGCCCAAGTGCTCGGCGCGATCCTCGCGGCGGCGCTGATCGCTCATATCGCCAGCGGCAAGGAAGGTTTCGATATTGCCTCCGGCCTCGCGTCCAACGGTTATGGCGAGCATTCTCCCGGCAAGTATTCGATGGCGGCAGGGTTTGTCACTGAGCTGGTGATGACCGCGATGTTCGTGATCATCATCCTCGGCGCGACCGACAGACGCGCACCACCGGGGCTGGCACCGATTGCGATTGGTCTGGGTCTGACGCTGATCCACCTGATCTCGATTCCGGTCACCAACACCTCGGTCAACCCGGCGCGCAGTACCGGGCCGGCGCTGATGGTGGGCGGCTGGGCGATTGCGCAGTTGTGGATGTTCTGGGTGGCGCCGCTGATAGGCGCGGTGGTGGGCGGCGGGATCTACCGCTGGCTGGGCAAAGAAGAAACCTGAGCCCAACACAAAACCCTGTAGGAGCAGAGCTTGCTCGCGAAAGCGGTGTATCAGTCGATACTTTCGTGACTGCTACACCGCTTTCGCAAGCAAGCTCTGCTCCTACAAGGGTTCTAGGTTTGGCGGTAGGGTAAGGCTGTTCGGGCTTCTTCGGCGTACGCGAGGACGCCGGCGCGCTCTTGCTCGAGGAAATCTTTGACTGCTGCTTTCAAGCCCGGATGACGCAAGTAATGCCAAGAATGCGTGATCACCGGCTCAAACCCGCGAATCAATTTGTGCTCCCCCTGAGCACCCGCATCAAACCGCTGAAAGCCATTGGCAATCGCGTAATCCATGCCCTGATAGAAACACGTCTCAAAATGCAGCCGATCAAACTCCGCCAGGCAGCCCCAATAACGTCCGTAGAAACTGTCGCCACCGACCAGACTGAAGGCCATCGCCACCGGCCGTGAACCTTGTTTAGCCAGCACCACACGAATCGCTTCGGGCATGCGCTCGGCGAGCAAACTGAAAAACTCCCGCGTCAGATAAGGCGCTTGGCGACGCACCGCATAGGTATTGGCGTAGCAGGCATAAACGAAATCCCACTGCGCCTCATCCAGCTCACGTCCTTCCAGCCATTCAAACTCAAAACCCTGCCCCGCCACTTGCTCGCGCTCTTTGCGCATCTGCTTGCGCTTGCGCGAAGCGAGCACGTCGAGGAAGTCTTGAAAGTCGCGATAACCCCGATTTTGCCAGTGATACTGACAGCCGATGCGCTGCAGCCAGCCGGGTTGCTCGGCCATCGCTGCATCGGTAAACGGGTCAGTGAAGTTGATGTGCGCGCTGGAAAGCTCTTCGATTTCCAGATACCCCGGCAGACTTTTCAGCAGTTCGAAACCGTCCTCGACATTCGCCGCCAATAAGCGCGGGCCGCTGACCGGGCTGAACGGCACGGCGATCAACAATTTGGGGTAATAGTCGATACCGGCGCGGGCACAGGCGTCGGCCCAGCCATGATCGAACACGTACTCACCGTAGGAATGCCACTTGCGGTAAGTGGGCAACGCGGCGATCAGTCGATCATCTTCGATGTGCAGCAAATGCTCCGGCAGCCAACCGGTGTGCGGGCCAACGCTGCCGCTGTCTTCCAGCGCACTGAGAAAGGCATGCCGCAGAAACGGCTGATTCTCGGGCACCAACGCGTCCCAACTCGCCGGGGCGATTTCTGACAGGTTTTGCAGGCGTTGCAACGGCATCAACGGGCTCTCCACATCGGGGCTTCAAAGCCCGGCGAGTATCGCTTATCGACGTGCTTTGCACACGCTCCTTCGGCCGACACCGCTCTAAATCAATCGTTCCGGCCAAACACCCATCGTCATCATCCTGCCATCACTGTGCCACTGCACTGTCATAAACCATCGCGATACTGGCGCCTGTTTTTAGAGCGTCGGGTTATAGCCCGGCCACTGTTTTCCGACCTTCAACCGTCGGTTGTGTCCAGGATGGTTCAGCCATCCCCTTTCATCTTCGGAGATTGCTATGCGTCTTGCTTCCACGAAAACTGCGGCGGCCCTGTGTGGCGGCCTGTTGCTGGCCATGAGTGTTCCGGCCAGCGCCGCAGTCGACGCCAAACTGCTCGACATGCTTAAAGCCAACGGCTCGATTTCCCAGGCGCAGTACATCGAACTGCAAACCGAACTGGCCAAGGATCAGAAGGCTCAGCAAATCGCGCAGCAGGCGCAGCAAGAGACCAATGAACAAGTCGCGGCTGTCGCGAAGAAGACCAACGAACAAAGCGCTTTCGATCAGAAACTGGCGTGGGCAGCGAAGACTCAATTCAAGGGCGACGTGCGCATCCGTCAGGAGACCGTCAAGATCGACGGCGAATCCAACAACGGCGGTCGCGACAAGGATCGCCAGCGTATCCGTGCCCGCCTCGGCGCCTACACCGAGATCAACCCGCAAGTCGACACCGGCATCCGCATCGCCACTGGCGGCGGCGACGACGCTCGTTCGACCAACCAGGATCTGGACAACTATTTCGACAAGAAGCAGATCTGGCTCGACCTGGGCTACATCGATTACCACCCCGATCAGATCAAGAACCTGCACGTGATCGGCGGCAAGATGCTGCAACCGTGGGTGAGCATGGGCGACGTGATCTGGGATGGCGACATCAACCCGGAAGGTCTGGCCGTTACTTACAAATACCCACTGGGCAGCACCGCCGAACTGTTCGGCAGCCTGGGCAACTACACCCTCAAGGACAACGTCGATGGCGAAGGCGTGCAGTTCCGTCACGATCTGCGTCTGACCGCCGGCCAGTTGGGTAGCCGTCTGGCGATCACCGACAACCTGAAACTGACCGTCGGCGGCAGCGTTTACGCCTACCAGAACGACGAAGACAGTCGCTGCACCGGCACGTCGACACCGTGCGCGCTGTCGGTCAACGGCAACTCGGCGAACAACGAATTCCGTCTGTATGAAGGGTTCAGCCAACTCGACATCGGCGGTCTGGCTATGCCTCTGTCGTTCTACGGTCAGTACGTGAAAAACAACGACGCCGTGACCGACGCGGACACCGCCTGGCTGATCGGCGCCAAGTCGAAAGTCTTCGGTTTCAACCTCGATTACAACTACCGTGATGTGCAGCGCGACGCTGTGGTGGGGGCCTTCACCGACTCCGACTTCGCCAACGGCACCACCGGCTCGCGTGGCCACAAGTTCAAGGTCGGTTACGACATCGACAAGAACTTCGCCATCGGTGCCACGTACTTCCTGACCAAGGCCGACTTCGCCAGCCGTACTCAGCGTGACGCGGACACCAACACCCTGCAACTGGATGCCGAAGCCAAGTTCTAACCGCGTCAATTTAGCCCGGTGCGGGCGGGACGATCCCCATCATCCGTTCGTTTCACCCGCACTGTGCTACTCCCTTGTAGGAGCTGCCGAAGGCTGCGATCTTTTGATCTTGTTTATAAAGGTCAAAAGATCGCAGCCTTCGGCAGCTCCTACAGGTCTTTGCGGCGTTGTTCGGCGAGGCGTTCGGCCAAGGCGTCCACGCCCTCCTCCGGCTTTTCCGGCATCGCTTTCAACGTGGCCTGCATCAAGCGCATCTGCCGAATAAAGCGGCGGCAATTGGGGCAGAACATCAGGTGATGACGCACCATCAGTTTCTCGCGGAAGCTCAACTGGCCATCGAGATAATCGCTGGAGCGCGCCACTTGTTCTTTACAGGTCAGCATTCGCCGGTCTCCTCAAAATGCTCCACCGTGGCGAAGACTTTCAGCCGCGCCCGATGCAGCAGCACACGGACATTGGAGAGCGAGATCTCCAGAAGATTACAGATCTCTTCCAGCTCCAGACCCTGCCGTTCGCGCAGCAGCAAAACACTGCTTTGCAGCTCCGACAGACTGAGCAACGTGTGCTCAAGACAGTCGCGCAATTCACCTTCGGTGAGCAGTGCTTCGGGGGTGTCCTGGTGCCAGGCGAACGGGGCGATCAGCCAATGGCCGTCACCGGGGGAAAAGCGGTCGTCGTCGATGCTGCCGTGGGGTGACGGCAAGTCATCCATCAGCACTTCGCGGCGATTTTGCTTGTAGCGGCTTTTGGCGGAGTTGGCGGTGATGGTCAGCAGCCAGGTTTTCAGGCTGGAACGACCTTCGAAGGTGCCGATATGGCGAACCACGGAAAGCCAGGCATCCTGCACCACTTCTTCGACGTGACGCTGACCGACGATGGCATAGGCCACGGCGCGCATCGCGCTTTGATAGGTGCTGACGAGTTCCTTGAAAGCCTTCTGCTCACCGGCCAGCAGGCGTTCGAGCAGTTGGGTGTCGTCCGTTGCGGCCATGCATTACCTCTCTGAAAGCAAAAGATCGCAGCCTTCGGCAGCTCCTACAAGGATCAGTGCAGGAGCTGCCGAAGGCGGCGATCTTTAAGGCGCGATCAACGTTTACGCAGGATCACACTGCCGATTGAGTAACCGGCACCGAACGAGCTCAGCACGGCCAGCGAACCGGCGGCCAGATCGTCCTGATATTTGTGGAACGCGATGACCGAACCCGCCGAGCTGGTGTTGGCGTAGGTGTCGAGAATCACCGGGGCTTCTTCTTCGGTGGCTTCGCGACCGAGCAGTTTGCGCACGATCAGGTGGTTCATGCTCAGGTTGGCCTGGTGCAGCCAGAAGCGCTTCACGTCGCCGACGTTGAGTTGGTTCTCTTGCAGGTGCTCACCGATCAACTCGGCAACCATCGGGCAGACATCCTTGAACACCTTGCGGCCTTCCTGCACGAACAGCTTGTCGCGGGCACCGACGCCCTCTTCTGCTGCGCGGTTAAGGAAGCCGAAATTGTTGCGGATGTTGTTGGAGAACTTGGTCAGCAGTTTGGTGCTGACCACGTCGAACTGGTGCTTGGAGGTGGCGGTGTCCGCACGTTCGATGATCACCGCAGTCGCAGCGTCGCCGAAGATGAAGTGGCTGTCGCGGTCACGGAAGTTCAGGTGACCGGTGCAGACTTCCGGGTTTACCATCAGGATCGCCCGGGCCTGGCCCAGTTGCACGCTGTTGGCAGCGGCCTGAATGCCGAAGGTCGCCGAGGAGCAAGCGACGTTCATGTCGAAACCGAAGCCTTGAATGCCCAGCGCTTCCTGGACTTCGATGGCGATGGCCGGGTAGGCGCGTTGCAGGTTGGAGCAGGCGACGATCACGCCGTCGATGTCAGCGGCGGTTTTGCCGGCGCGTTGCAGGGCCTGTTCGGCTGCGCCGATGGCCATCTGGCAGAGCACCGACCATTCGTCGTTGGAACGCTCGGGCAGACGCGGGGCCATGCGTTGCGGGTCGAGGATGCCGTCCTTGTCCATGACAAAGCGGCTTTTGATGCCCGAGGCTTTTTCGATGAAGGCTGCGCTGGATTCGGTCAGGGCCTGGACTTCGCCGCTGGCAATGGCGTCGGCGTTGTCGGCGTTGAATTGCGCGACGTAGGTATTGAAAGACTGCACCAGCTCTTCGTTGGAGATGCTGTTGGCCGGGGTGTACAGGCCGGTGCCGCTGATGACGACGTTATGCATGGTCGTTTCTCTAATCTGTTCAGGCAGAAAGTGCTGGAACCGTCGTACCAACACACAAAGGGTCTATTCCCATCCGGGGGACGCAAACCTGGCATCGTTTTATTCCGCCACGCGACACGGCCGAAGGCTCTGGGTCGCGAAACCGGCGTTTATGGTCGCGAAGTTTGCCATAAACGCAGGGATTTGGCCCCTTTCTCAAGATCAACACGAATGATCGTTCCCACGCTCCTGCGTGGGAACGCAGCCCGTGACGCTCCGCGTCACTGGACGCGGAGCGTCCCCAGAGGCGTTCCCACGCAGAGCGTGGGAACGATCAGCGGTGGGGGCTCAGGGTTCAACCTGGCTCCACTGTTTGTTCAGGCGTTTGTCGGAGATCGGAGTTTTCGTGCCCAACTGCTGGGCGAACAGGGAAACCCGGTATTCCTCCAGCCACCAGCGGTACAGCTCAAGTTGCGGATCGCGTTTGCCTTCCTGTGCATGCTTGGCGGCGCGAGCCTGATATTGCGCCCAGAGACCGGCCAGTTCGCCGCTCCAGACGCGATCCTTCTGCACTTGCGCGCCAAGTTTCTCGAAACGCTGCTCTACCGCTTTCAGGTAACGCGGGATTTCTTTCAGCCACTGCATCGGCGTCTCGCGCACGAACCCCGGATACACCAGGTTACTAATCTGCTGCTTGATGTCGTTCAGTGCCACGGCCTGAGCAAGATCAATCTTGCCCTTGAAGCGTTTCTGCAAACCGTGCCACAGCTTGAGAATTTCCAGGGTCAACCGCGCCACACGTTCAGCGTGCTCCGTCCAACCGCCGCGTTTGCGCTCCGCCAGTGCCGCCAGACCGGCGCCATCACGCGGCAACGGGTCTTCGCCTTCGAGAATGCAACTGTCGAGGCTGGCCAGCAGAATATCTTCAACCAACGCATCGACCCGGCCCAAATCGCGATAGAGCAAGCCCAACTCAGTCTGCCCCGGCAATTTGCTGCGCAGAAACTTCGCCGGCTCGGCCAGTTGCTGCATCAACAAACGCTGCAACGCACGACGGTGTTGGAACTCGGCTTCAGCCGGTGTCGAGAAACGCCCTTCCTTGACCGTGCCGCCCTCTTCGACCAGCGCCGGATACACCGTCATCGACAACCCGGCGATCTTCTGTTGAGTCTTTTCCGCGACTGGTGCGAAGACTTTCGCCTCTACCGGTTGCTGACTTTTCGCACTCTGCGGCACCGCCAAGGCGGCCTGACTGGCCTCGGCAAAACGCGCGGTCAACTCGGCCAGATCACGTCCTTCACCGAGGAATTTGCCTTGGCCGTCGACGATTTCCAGATTCATCCGCAGATGCCCTTCGACGCCTTGCTCAGCCTCCGCCCACGCTTCATCGCTGACCCGCGCGCCGGTCATGCGCAACAGTTCACGACCCAGCGCTTGCGGCAACGAACCCTCTGCAAAGGTCATACGTTGCAACGCCGCTTTGATAAAGTCCGGCACTGGCACGAAGTTCTTGCGCAAGGCTTTCGGCAAGTTACGCACGAGGGCGATGCACTTGGCCTCGATCAGCCCTGGCACCAGCCACTCCAGACGCTCCGGCGGCAGCATCGGCAACAGCGGCGCCGGCACACGCAAAGTCACGCCGTCGCGCGGGTGATTCGGTTCGAAGTGATAGGTCAGCGCCAGTTCCAGATCGCCGATGTGCAGCGTGTCCGGGTAATGCATCGCGGTGACTTCACTGGCCTCGCGGGCCAGCACGTCTTCTTCGCGCATGATCAACAGCTGCGGATCTTTTTGACTGTTGATGCGATACCAGCTGTCGAACGTCGCGGTCTGATGGATCTCCGCCGGCAGCCGCGCGTCGTAGAACGCGTAAAGGGTTTCTTCGTCGGCGAGAATGTCACGGCGACGGGCCTTGGCTTCGAGTTCGTCGAGTTGTTCCAGCAGTTGTTTGTTGGCGCTCAGGCACTTGGCTTTCGACTGAATTTCGCCGCGCACCAGACCTTCGCGGATAAACAGCTCGCGGGAAACCACTGGATCCACCGGGCCGTAATGCACGGGGCGACGACCAACCACGATCAACCCGAACAGAGTGATCTGCTCGAACGCGACGACCTGGCCGCGCTTCTTTTCCCAATGCGGTTCGAAGTGGTTTTTCTTGATCAAGTGCCCGGCCAGCGGTTCGATCCAGTCGGCGTCGATCTTGGCGACCATGCGCGCGTAAAGCTTGGTGGTTTCCACCAGTTCGGCGGTCATCAACCATTGCGGACGCTTCTTGCCGATGCCCGACGAGGGGTGAATCCAGAAGCGCCGCTGCCGCGCGCCGAGGTAATCGCCGTCCTCGGTTTTTTGACCGATCTGGCTGAGCAGACCGACCAACACGGCTTTGTGCAGCTTCGGATAATCCGCCGGCTCTTTGTTCAGGCTCAACTGCATGTCGCGGCAGATCAAGCTCAACTGGCGATGGGAATCGCGCCACTCGCGCAGACGCAGGTAGTTGAGGAAATTCTTCCGGCACCAGTTGCGCAGCGGACTCGCGGTCAGGGCCTGGCGCTGTTCTTCGAAGCCACGCCAAAGATTCACCAATCCGGCGAAATCCGAGTCGATGTCTTTCCACTGCGCGTGGGCTTGATCTGCAGCTTGCTGACGCTCCGGCGGGCGCTCGCGCGGATCCTGAATCGACATCGCACTGGCGACGATCAACACTTCCTGCAGGCTGCCCAGTTTCGCCGCTTCAAGCAGCATGCGCCCCATGCGCGGGTCGACCGGCAAACGCGCCAACTGGCGACCGAGCGGCGTCAGCTGGCTGTTGCGATCCACTGCCGAGAGTTCTTGCAGCAGATTGAAACCGTCGCTGATCGCCTTACCATCCGGCGGCTCGATAAACGGGAACGCGGTGATCTCGCCGAGGCGCAGATGCAGCATCTGCAAAATGACCGCGGCGAGGTTGGTGCGCAGAATCTCAGGATCGGTAAATTCCGGACGCCCGAGGAAATCTTCTTCGCTGTACAACCGAATGCAGATACCCGGCTCGACCCGGCCGCAGCGACCTTTACGCTGATTGGCGCTGGCCTGGGAAATCGCCTCGATCGGCAGACGCTGCACCTTGGCGCGGTAGCTGTAACGGCTGATGCGCGCTGTGCCGCTGTCGATCACGTAACGGATGCCCGGTACGGTCAGCGAAGTCTCGGCGACGTTGGTCGCGAGCACCACGCGGCGGCCCGGGTGCGACTGGAAAATCCGCTGCTGCTCGGCCGGCGACAGGCGCGCGTACAGCGGCAGAATTTCAGTGTGTTTGAGTTGGGCTTTGCGCAGCATGTCGGCAGCGTCACGAATCTCGCGCTCGCCTGGCAAGAACACCAGCACATCGCCGGGACTGCGGCGTTCACTGCGTTCGTAAGCGGCGATTTCGTCGAGGGTGGCAAGGATCGCCTGATCCACCGTCAGGTCATCCTCGACACGGTTGCCCTCTTCGTCCTGCTCGAGCGTCAGCGGGCGATACCAGGTATCGACCGGGAAGGTACGGCCGGAGACTTCAACAATCGGCGCATCGTCGAAGTGCTTGGAGAAGCGCTCCAGATCGATGGTCGCCGAGGTGATGATGACTTTCAGATCCGGGCGGCGCGGCAGCAGGGTTTTCAGGTAACCGAGCAGGAAGTCGATGTTGAGGCTGCGCTCGTGGGCTTCGTCGACGATGATCGTGTCGTAGCGTTCGAGGTAGCGATCATTCTGGGTTTCCGCGAGCAGAATGCCGTCGGTCATCAGTTTGATCAGCGTGTTGGAATCGCTCTGATCTTCGAAACGCACCTGATAGCCGACCAGCGACCCGAGCGGCGTGCCGAGTTCTTCGGCAACCCGACTGGCCACACTGCGGGCAGCGATTCGACGCGGCTGGGTGTGGCCGATCAAGCCGTGCTGACCGCGACCGATCTCCAGACAGATTTTCGGTAATTGCGTGGTTTTACCCGAACCGGTTTCGCCGGCGATGATCAAGACCTGGTGCTTTTCCAGCGCTTTCTTGATCTCGTCGCGCTTGGCGGCGATCGGCAAACTGTCGTCGTAACGAATCACCGGCAGGCTGGCCTTGCGCGCCAGCACCTGATCACAGGACGCCTGCATGCGCGTCACCCACTGGGCCAGTTTGGCCTCATCAGGTTTCTTGCGCAGCTCAAGCAACTGCCGCCGCAGCCGGTGACGGTCGGCGAGCATGGCGTGGTCGAGGTTTTTCAGCAGTTTGTCGATGGAGGGCGATTCGTCGGTCATCGGGTACGCAATTCGGTCGTCTATTTGTGCAGGGGGCCGATTGTCGCAGATTTGGCGGATTTGTGGCGTGTCAGGGGGATTGCTGCCCTCACCCTAGCCCTCTCCCAGAGGGAGAGGGGACCGACCGAGTCAACTTTGCCAGCTTCGCCGACCTGAACGTGCATCACCGAATCCATAATCGCCAAGGCCTATCAGGTCGGCGTTCGACTTGAGACACCTCGGTCGGCCCCCTCTCCCTCCGGGAGAGGGCTGGGGTGAGGGTGTTTTTTAAAAAGGGCTATTCGTTGTCGAGACCTTTGCGCCGATACGGGAAAACATCAATGACCTTCCCCGCCCGAATCGCCTCCTGCAGGCTCTTCCAGTAATCGGCGTTATACAACTCGCCATGCAACTGATCGAACAACTTGCGCTGCCCCGAATCGGCAAACAGGAACGGCGGAAACTCCTCGGGAAACACATCCAGCGGCCCGATCGAATACCACGGTTCCGAGGCCATTTCGTCCTCCGGCGTGCGCGGCGCAGGAATGTGACGGAAGTTGGCTTCGGTCAGGAAACAGATCTCGTCATAGTCATAAAACACCACACGCCCGTGACGGGTAACGCCAAAGTTCTTCAGCAGCATGTCGCCGGGAAAGATGTTCGCCGCCGCCAGTTGTTTGATCGCCAGTCCGTAATCCTCCAGCGCCTCACGCACTTGCGCGTCATTGGCGTTCTCCAGATAGAGGTTGAGCGGGGTCATTCGCCGCTCTGTCCAGCAGTGGCGGATCAGCACGGTGTCGCCCTCAACCGATACCGTCGACGCTGCCACTTCGAGCAATTCCTCAAGACACGCTGGATCAAACTTAGTCAGCGGAAAACGGAAATCGGCAAATTCCTGGGTATCGGCCATACGCCCTACCCGGTCGACGCTTTTCACCAGTCGGTACTTCTCGATCACCGTCGCACGGTCGACGTTTTTCGAGGGCGAAAAACGGTCTTTGATGATTTTGAAAACGGTGTTGAAACCCGGCAGGGTGAACACGCTCATGACCATGCCACGCACGCCCGGTGCCATGATGAATTGATCGTCGGTATTGGCCAGGTGATTGATCAGCGCCCGGTAAAACTCGGATTTGCCGTGTTTGTAAAAGCCGATCGAGGTGTACAGCTCAGCGATGTGTTTGCCCGGCAGAATGCGCCGCAGGAAGCCGATAAACTCCGCCGGCACCGGCACATCGACCATGAAGTACGAACGGGTGAAGGAGAAGATGATCGATACGTCGGCTTCGTCAGTGATCAACGCATCAATCTGAATGCCGCGCCCTTCGCGGTGCAGCAACGGAATCACCAGCGGCCATTGTTCGTCGCGGGTGTAGATGCGCCCGACCAGATACGCGCCTTTGTTACGGTACAACACCGAGGAAAACAGCTCGACGCTAAGCTCCGGATCCTTGCACACCCAGTCCGGCAGGTTCTCACGCAGTTGCGCTTCTAGGCGCTGCAGGTCACCCGGTAAATCGGCGTAATCCTCGTTGAAGCGGTAATCGGCAAAAATGCTCGCGAGCATCCCCGATAACTGCCCTTGCGGTTTGTAGGTGCGGGTTTGCGCGGCGCGGGCACGGCGCAGGCTCGGGCGCGTGGTGTGGATGAACATGCAGCCATCGCTGATCAGATCGTGGCTGAACAGCCCGCAGAAAATCGAGTTGTACCAGGTCTCGGACAGTTCATCGTCGAAGCGCAGGTCGATAACGCTGATATAGGCGCTTTTCACCAGCGGCCAGCAGCTGACGTTCATCAGCGTGCCGTCGTCGAAATGTTCGCGCAAGCGGGCGATTGTCTCGCCGACCTTTTCCTCGTAGAGGTTGATCCGCGCTGCCGACGCCGTTTGCGTCTCCTGCCAGCGCGCCTGTTCGAAACGCTCGCGCGCGCCGTCAGTGATTCGGCGGAAATGCTCGCGGTAATCGTCAAAGCCATCGAGGATCATGCGGGCGATGTCGGTGGCTGGCCATTGCTGCGGCATAAATGAGACCTCGGCGTACGTTTGGAAATCTGTGCCTGAGCTTAGCCACGGTTGCGGGCACAGGTGAAGTGCAATTTCGGCCAAATGCCGTTCCGGTTGTTACCGCGTACGGTTTTCTGCGTGTAGGCGGCGGCTGCGGGAAATTAAATGTCCGATTAGCGGTTGCCTTGATCCGGGGCCTCGGCAACACTCTCGTCCCGATCAAGGAAGGAGCCCCGCCGTGAGCCCTGTCGATATTTTCCGTATGTTGTCGCTGGCAGCCATCTGGGGCGCGAGTTTCCTGTTCATGCGCGTGATTGCGCCCGTGATCGGGACCATTCCGACCGCGTTTTTTCGCGTATCGATCGCTGCCGTCGGTCTGCTGGTGATCCTCGGTTTGATGCGCATCAGCTGGGATTTCAAAGGCAAACTGAAAACCGTGATGCTGCTCGGCGTGATCAACTCGGGGATTCCGGCGACGCTGTACTCGGTTGCCGCGCAAGTGCTGCCGGCCGGTTACTCGGCGATTTTCAACGCCACCACGCCGTTGATGGGCGTGTTGATTGGCGGATTGTTCTTCAGTGAAAGATTGACCGTCGCCAAGTTGAGCGGCGTCTTCCTCGGACTGTTTGGGGTTGGCGTGCTGACGCGCGCAGGGCCGGTGGCATTCGATCTGGAATTGTTGATGGGCGCCGTCGCCTGCCTGCTGGCGACCACCTGTTATGGCTTCGCCGGGTTTCTTGCGCGGCGCTGGCTGGATCAGGCTGGCGGACTGGACAGTCGGTTATCGGCACTGGGCAGCATGCTCGGCGCGACATTGTTCCTGCTGCCGCTGTTTGGCTACAGCGTGGCAACCCAGCCACCCGTGAGTTGGGGCGGCTGGCATGTCTGGCTGTCGCTGCTCGGTCTGGGTCTGGGCTGCACGGCGTTCGCATACATCATTTATTTCCGCCTACTCAGCTCGATCGGCCCGGTGAAATCGATGACCGTGACCTTCATGATTCCGCCGTTTGGCGTGTTGTGGGGGGCGTTGCTGCTGGATGAGCCGCTGTCGATGGCGCACATTTATGGCGGCGTGCTGATTGCGGCGGCGTTGTGGCTGGTGCTGAAGCCTGCGGTGGTTAAGTCGGCGGAGGTACCGGCCCGGTAGATTTGTGCTGGTGCAGAAAAGGCTATCGCGAGCAGGCTCACTCCTACAATTGGAATGCATCCCCCTGCAGGAGTGAGCCGCTCGCGATTGGCGGCCGAACAGCCGCCACCTGACTCTCTGTTACCCCGTTTTACGAAACACAAACGCCAACCCAACAATGATCAGCAGCATCCCCAGCACACTCAACGCCGCCAGCCGATTACCGAAAATCAGGTAATCCATCACCGCCGTCACCGCCGGCACCAGATAAAACAGGCTGGTGACGTTCACCAGATTGCCCTGCGCAATCAGCCGATACAGCAACAGCGTCGCCAGCACCGACACCACCAGCCCCATCCACAACACCGGCAGGAAAAACCCTGCGCTGTGTTCAAAATGAAACGGCTGGAACGGCACAAAAATCCCGCACAGCAACAGCCCGGCGAGGTACTGCACCGGCAACGTGCCGAGGGGATTGTCGGTGATGCGCTTCTGCATGATCGAACCGAGCGTCATGCTCGCCAACGCCAGCAACCCGAAGAGCATTCCCGCCCAGGACATGCCGGCCAGACCGATACCCTGATAGACCACCATGATCAGCCCGGCCAGCCCCAGCGCCAGGCCGAACAAGCGGCTCGCTGAACGCTGCCGTTCCATCAGCACCACGGTAAGGATCGGCTGCACGCCCATGATCGTGGCCATCACGCCGGGTGTGACTTTGGTGTTCAGGGCCAGCAGATAGAAAATCTGATAAGCCCCCAACAACACCACGCCCGTGGCAATCGCATACAGCATCGGCTTGCCGCCCTTGGGCAACTTCAACTTGAGCAACGGCGCCAGCAGTACCAGCCCGCACAAGGCAATCGCAAAACGTATCAGCAGAAAGGCAAAGGGTGACGCGTGCGCCAGCCCCCATTTGGAGAAGATCGCCCCGCTGCTCCACAGCAGAACGAACAGGCTCGTGGACGCCGCCGCGAGCGCGGTTTTTTTCGAAAGGACAAACATGAATACCACCTGTAGTCAGGCAAATAGCCAACTCAGCCGAGGCTGAAATTCAGTAGGTTTTTTCAGGCGGGCACGGGGGGCAGCAAAAACGCTGATCAGCCCGAAACGCCAACGCCCGGCGGTGATACGACTGCGCACACCGGCGTGCTACTGACAGGTGGAGGGTAATGACTGATCTGCCTTGGCTGCTGATTCCCGCACGGCACGACGCCAGCGTTGACCGCTGAATCGACTACCGCGTTGATGAGGGATGCAGGCATTGGGGCTGATCTTTTTAAGGTGAGGATGTGAGTCGGTTGACTCACGTGGGCTGACTATAACCAGCGCGGGACACGGATTGCAATGATTTGGGCAAAGGGCCGCTAGCGACGGATTGAGGAGAGCTGAATAGGCTGTTGAGCAACCGTAACACCTATTAATGGGGAGACATGGAATGCTCGAAATCATATGCCAAGGGAACGGAGTTGTCTGCGCTATCAGCTGTATCGGTCACAGGCCAGAAAACAGGCAAGTATCGCCACTGGCCTATTACAGCTTCCAGCGGGGCCGGACTTGTCGATAGTACGCTTCGAACCTATCGATGCCATAGCACTCAGCGCATTTGAGCTTTGGGAGAATCCGCATTTTTGCTGGCGAGAGGTTGCCGCATGGAAGTCGCTAGAGCCCCTGTCCTTGGATATTGCGATCTGGCTTGGAGATCAACTGTGCGGTCTGTGTTTCGTCAATCCGAACAAAAGCCGCCAGCGAATTCGAATCGTGCGATTGGAGGGACGGCCAGGAACACCTCACCCGCTTAAAAAGCGTATTGCGATTCTGGCGATGATAGCCATCGATGAATTTGCGCAGATAATCGGCAGTAACTGCATTGAAATACAGGAACCGTTACAAGGAGCAATTCCTGTTTATACAAAACTCGGCTTCAAATTTGATTTGGCAGGCCGCCTTGTCCTCGCAGTGGAGAGTAAAGTATCGTGAAAACTGTTCAAGTAATGATCAACGAGGGCGGGAGCATGCGTAAATCTGTGAAAAAATCCCCCACCAAGAAAAGATTAATCAAAATGGACGAAAAGCTCATTTCCTCCGAGCTTTCAGCCAATCAGCAGGGCTTTCTCAAGCTACTGAGTACAGGCATCGAAGACGAACCCGATGTTCTCGCTGGACGGCGTTGACTCGCAGGCAATCAAAAAAACCGCTCCCAAAGAGCGGTTTTTTCATTTCAATGTCCAGCCTCAGCCAAACAACCAATACCCCAACAACGTCAACACCACCACCGCCAATACCGGTCGTGCCACGCGGTAGGCCTTGGGATTACGGCGCTTCCACTGTTTCACAACGCCGCTGAATTTGTCGCTGAAGTTCTTGCTCCAGGCGTAAGCCTGGTTGATCCCGCCCACGCGTTCATCATCGAGGTTCTGTGGCGCAGTCGCGCGGCCGAGCCAAGCGCTGATCGAACGGTTGATGCGAGTCATGAAGCGGTTTTTCAGCGGACGTTCGACGTCGCAGAACAGAATGACGCGGGTTTGCTCGGTTTCGTTTTTAACCCAGTGCACGTAGGTCTCATCGAACATCACGTCTTCACCGTCGCGCCAGGCGTAAACCTGGCCGTCGACGAAGATCCGGCAGTCGTCAGAGTTAGGCGTCGACAAGCCGAGGTGATAACGCAATGAGCCTGCAAACGGATCGCGGTGCGGGTTGAGGTGGCTGCCGCCCGGCAACAACGCAAACATCGCGCCTTTTACATTCGGGATCGCACTGACCAGCGCCACGGTTTTCGGGCACAGGGTTTCGGCTGAAGGCAGCGGTTTGTCGTACCACTTGAGGTAGAAACGCTTCCAGCCTTTCTTGAAGAACGAACCGAAACCGGCATCGTTGTTCTTCTCGGCGGCGCGAATATAGCCCTCGTCGAACAGGTGCATCGCTTCGTCGCGGATGGTTTCCCAGTTGTCGCGCAACACGTCCAGCTCTGGAAACTTGCTGCGATCCAGATACGGCTTCGACGGTACGCCAGAGAACATGTACATCAAGGCGTTGTACGGAGCGAACAGCGCCGAATGGTTGACGAACTGACGCAGTACCGGCAAACGCGCCTTGCCGCGCAAATGCACATAGAGCGTGCTGCCGAGAAACAGCAACAGCACAAACGCCTTGGCGGCAAACGAAACGGTCATCCACAACTCCTTGATAAAAAACGACGCTGCGATGCCATTTACCCGGCATGGCAGCCGGCCATGATAAACACTACCGGCGTCGGGAAAAACCCGTGCATTCCAAGATTCAGTGTTAAGCAATGCGCAATAAAGCGCTTATTAACATAACGATCCTGAACCTTGGCTGACCTGAATCAATCCAGATTACTGCTGATTCTCCTGCTCGGTGAACAGGTCGCTGAATAACATGCTCGACAGATAACGTTCGCCTGAGTCCGGCAGGATCACGACGATGGTCTTGCCCTGCATTTCCGGGGTCTCCGCCAGACGCACGGCAACCGCCATCGCTGCACCGCAGGAGATCCCGCACAAGATCCCTTCTTCCTGCATCAAACGCAGGGCCATGGCTTTCGATTCTTCGTCAGTCACCAACTCAACCCGGTCTACCATCGACAGATCGAGGTTTTTCGGCACAAAACCTGCGCCGATACCCTGAATCTTGTGCGGGCTCGGCTTGATCTCTTCACCGGCCAGCGCTTGCGTGATCACCGGTGAGGACACCGGCTCCACGGCCACGGAGAGAATCGGTTTGCCCTGGGTATTCTTGATATACCGCGAAACACCGGTGATGGTTCCGCCGGTTCCGACGCCGGCCACCAATACGTCGACAGCGCCATCGGTGTCGTTCCAGATTTCCGGGCCGGTGGTTTTTTCATGAATGGCCGGGTTGGCCGGGTTATCGAACTGCGCGGGCATGAAGTATTTGTCGGCATCACTGGCCACGATTTCAGCAGCTTTTTCGATCGCGCCTTTCATGCCCTTGGCCGGTTCGGTCAACACCAGTTCAGCGCCCAGTGCTTTGAGCACCTTGCGGCGCTCGATGCTCATCGAGGCGGGCATGGTCAGCATCAATTTGTAACCGCGAGCGGCGGCGACGAAGGCCAGGCCGATGCCAGTGTTGCCCGAGGTCGGCTCGACGATGGTCATGCCGGGCTTGAGTTTGCCGCTGCTTTCGGCGTCCCAGATCATGTTGGCACCGATCCGGCATTTCACCGAATAACCGGGGTTGCGCCCCTCGATCTTGGCCAGAATGGTCACGCCACGCGGCGCAATACGGTTGATCTGCACCAGCGGCGTGTTGCCGATGGAATGGGCATTGTCAGCAAAAATACGGCTCATGGCTGGGTCCTTATGCAGCGTTGAATTCAGCGCTCCAAGGTATGCCTGTTGCCCATCACAGTCCAGTCGAGGCGAACGTCTGCAACACGTAGTAGTCAATCGCTTTACATCGTTCGGGAATTGTCACCATGAAACGTCGTTACAGTTGGCCGCTATGGACTTTTGCGGGAATCGTCGTGCTGCTGATCGCGCTGCACATCGCCCTGCCCTACGTGGTGCGCGATTACCTGAATGACAAACTGGCCAACATGGGCGATTACCGTGGTCAGATCACCGACGTTGACCTGGCGTGGTGGCGCGGCGCCTACAAAATCAACGGTCTGAAGATTGTCAAAGTCGACGGCAAAGTGCCGGTGCCGTTCGTTAACGCACCGTTGATCGACCTTTCAGTCAGTTGGCACTCGCTGTGGTACGACCATGCCGTCGTCGCTCAAGTGAAGTTCTTCAAACCTGAAATCAACTTCGTCGACGGTGGCGCCAACAAACAGAATTCCCAGACCGGTCAAGGCACCGACTGGCGTGAGCAGTTGGGCAAGTTGTTGCCCATCACCCTCGACGAAGTGCAGATCAACGACGGTCGCATCAGTTTCCGCAACTTCAACTCCAAACCGCCGGTGAACATGAATGCCACTGACGTCAACGCGAGCATCTACAACCTGACCAACGTGGTCGATAAGGACGGTAAACGCGACGCCCGTTTCGAAGGCAAAGCCTTGCTACTCGGCCACGCACCGCTGGAAACCACCGCCACCTTCGATCCGTTGAGCAATTTTGAAGACTTCGAATTCCGCCTGCGCGCCAAAGATATCGAACTCAAGAGCATGAACGACTTCGCTTCGGCCTACGGCAAGTTCGACTTCAATGCCGGTCACGGCGATGTAGTGATTGAGGCCAAAGCCAAAAAGGCGCAAGTCAACGGCTACATCAAACCCCTGCTGCGTGACGTTGAAGTGTTCAACTGGCAGCAGGACGTGGAAAACAAGAACAAAAGCATCTTCCGCTCCGTCTGGGAAGCGCTGGTCGGCGGCACGGAAACCGTGCTGAAGAATCAGGCGAAAAACCAGTTCGCGACCAAGGTTGAGCTGAGCGGCAATGTGCATCAGCAAAATATCAGCGCGTTTGAAGCGTTTTTGCAGATTTTGCGTAATGGCTTTGTTCAGGCATTCAATGCGCGGTATGAACGGCCTAAGCCGGATGCGGGTTAGGATTTACGGGCTAAATGCATCCCGATAAAAGGTATCTGCGCCGATCTGGATATCTGCGGCCAACCATTCAACAGTCCAGCCATTATCTGCCAGACGAGCAGTTGCAAAGACTATCGGATCGAGTAATGGGGCGAGTCCTGGATATGTTTGGATATCGCAACTCAAATCGACTGTTACTTGCCGGCTATCGCAAAAGGTCAGTGCGAGTCGGCGGTCTGTAAGCGCTACGGCAGCGGACAAGCGTGGTCTTTTTATGCTCGACATGTATTAAAAGCCTCCGAGTGAACGGGATGGGGCTGCTTCGCAGCCCAGCGGGAGCAAGCTCCCTCGCCACAGAAAGCCCTTTTGCCGCAAGTCATGCGGTGTGTTCAGAGGCTATCGCCGAATCAACCGGGTAAAAATACTGGCCATGGGCCGAGACTGAGTCAACATGTGACGCCCCATTCAGAGACTGAATAAGCCGTCTGCGTTCACAGTCGACCGGCCTGCGCGTTATAGTCGGGCATCCGATTATTTCGCCCCCGCCCTGCCCGTTCAGGTCGGCGTTACCGTTCGAGGATTAGCAGATGAAGTTCGAAGGCACCCAGGCCTACGTCGCCACCGATGACCTGAAGCTGGCGGTCAACGCCGCCATCACCCTGGAGCGGCCGCTGCTGGTCAAGGGCGAGCCGGGCACCGGCAAGACCATGCTCGCCGAGCAGCTGGCCGAATCGTTCAATGCCAAGCTGATCACCTGGCACATCAAATCCACCACCAAGGCGCATCAGGGCCTGTACGAGTACGATGCGGTCAGCCGTCTGCGCGACTCGCAGCTGGGCACTGAAAAAGTCCACGACGTGCGCAACTACCTGAAGAAAGGCAAGCTCTGGGAGGCTTTCGAGTCCGAAGAGCGGGTCATTTTGCTGATCGACGAGATCGACAAGGCCGACATCGAGTTCCCCAACGACTTGCTGCAAGAACTCGACAAGATGGAGTTCTACGTTTACGAGATCGACGAGACCATCAAGGCCAAGAAGCGCCCGATCATTATCATTACTTCGAACAACGAGAAAGAGCTGCCGGACGCTTTCCTGCGCCGCTGCTTCTTCCACTACATCGCTTTCCCGGATCGCCCGACCCTGCAGAAAATCGTCGACGTGCACTACCCGGACATCAAGAAGGATCTGGTCAGCGAAGCGCTGGACGTGTTCTTCGATGTGCGCAAAGTGCCAGGCCTGAAGAAGAAGCCGTCGACTTCCGAGCTGGTCGACTGGCTGAAACTGCTGATGGCCGACAATATTGGCGAAGCGGTGCTGCGCGAACGCGATCCGACCAAGGCGATTCCGCCGCTGGCCGGTGCTTTGGTGAAGAACGAACAGGACGTGCAACTGCTTGAGCGTCTGGCGTTCATGAGCCGTCGCGGTTCTCGCTAAGAGGCTGATGCCATGTTGCTCAACCTGTTCAATGAAATGCGTGCCGCCAAGGTGCCGGTGTCGGTGCGCGAGCTGCTCGACCTGATCAACGCGCTGAAACAGCGCGTGACCTTCGCCGACATGGACGAGTTCTATTACTTGTCGCGGGCGATTCTGGTGAAGGACGAACGTCATTTCGACAAATTCGACCGTGCGTTCGGCGCCTACTTCAATGGCCTCGAAAAGCTCGACGATCATTTACAGGCGCTGATTCCCGAAGAGTGGCTGCGCAAGGAGTTCGAGCGCTCGCTGAGCGACGAGGAACGCGCGCAGATCCAGTCCCTCGGCGGTCTCGACAAGCTGATCGAAGAGTTCAAGAAACGTCTGGAAGAACAGAAGGAACGCCACGCCGGCGGCAACAAATGGATCGGCACCGGCGGCACCAGCCCGTTTGGCTCCGGCGGCTTCAACCCGGAAGGCATTCGGGTGGGCGATGCCGGCAAGCGTCAGGGCAAAGCGGTGAAAGTCTGGGATCAGCGCGAGTACAAGAACCTCGATGATTCGGTGGAACTGGGCACGCGCAACATCAAGGTTGCCCTGCGTCGTTTGCGTAAATTCGCTCGCCAGGGCGCGGCGGAAGAACTCGATATCGACGGCACCATCGATCACACCGCCAAAGACGCGGGCCTGCTGAACATTCAGATGCGCCCGGAGCGGCGCAATACGGTGAAGCTGTTGTTGCTGTTCGACATCGGCGGTTCGATGGACGCGCACGTGAAGATCTGCGAGGAGTTGTTCTCGGCCTGCAAGACCGAGTTCAAGCATCTGGAGTACTTCTACTTCCACAACTTCGTTTATGAGTCGGTGTGGAAGAACAACATGCGCCGCACTTCCGAGCGCACTTCAACCCAGGATCTGCTGCACAAGTACGGCGCTGACTATAAGGTGATTTTCATTGGCGACGCCGCGATGGCGCCTTATGAAATCACCCAGGCCGGCGGCAGTGTCGAGCACTGGAACGAAGAGCCGGGTTATGTGTGGATGCAGCGGTTTATGGAGAAGTACAAGAAGCTCATCTGGATTAACCCGTATCCGAAAGATACGTGGGGGTATACCTCGTCGACCAATATCGTCAGGGATTTGATTGAGGATCAGATGTATCCGTTGACGTTGCGTGGGCTTGAGGAAGGGATGCGGTTTTTGTCCAAATGACGACCAGATCGTTCCCACGCTCTGCGTGGGAACGCATCCAGTGACGCTCTGCGTCACAGGGACGCGGAGCGTCCCGGGCGGCATTCCCACGCGGAGCGTGGGAACGATCAATTGTGGGAGCGGGCTTGCTCGCGAAGCTCTTAGCTTTCTTTAAAGCGCCGCAAATATCCGACATGCTCACGGTGCGCGACATCTTGCACCACCGGCCGCAACCGCACCTGCGCCCCCGGCAAACACTGCGCCAGCCGCGCCAACGCCAACGGCGTTAACGCCCCCAACCGTGGATACCCACCAATCGTCTGCCGATCATTGAGCAACACAATCGGCTGCCCATCCGGCGGCACCTGCACCGCGCCCGACGGAATTCCCTCGGAAATCATCGGCTGGCCCTGATATTCCAGCGCCTTGCCCAGCAAACGAATACCCATGCGATCAGCGCGACTGTCCAGCGTCCAGGCACTGTTAAACACATCAAACAGACTCTGCCCGCTGAACTGACCAATCTGCGCGCCGAGCACCAGATCCAGCGGTGCACTCGATTTAAGATCCGGCCGCAACGCCAACGGCATTTCCCGCACCAGCAACGATTCCCCGTGATAACTCAGCGTTGAACCCTTGGACAACGACAAGCCCATGCCGTCGAGTCCACCGAGTTCTTCACGCACCACCGTCGCGCTGCTGCCCAACACCTTCGGCGCGTCAAAGCCACCGGGCGCCGCAAGATACGCCCGGGCACCGAGCAACGGTTGCGTGAACTGCAGTTTTTGCCCTTTGCCCAATTTGAAACTGCGCCACGGCGCCAACGGCTGACCATCTACCTGCGCGCCAAGATCCGCCCCGGCCAGCGCCAGCAAGCAATCCTCTTCCGCCACCACCGCAAAGCCGCCGAGGGTGATTTCGATCACCGCCAAATCCAGCCCGTTGCCCAGCAGCCAATTGGCCCAGCTCATCGAGCACCAATCCGCCGCGCCGCCCTGAGTCACGCCCAGATGCCGCACACCAAATCGTCCGGCGTCCTGCAACAGGCACAGCGGCGTACTCGCCTCAATCGTCAATCGGCTCATGCCTGCGCCTCCAGTGGCGTGTCGTCGCCGCCCAGATTGATGAACTCGGCATGACTCACGGCTTCGAAACGCACGGTGTCGCCGGGTTGCATCAGGCTGTAGCCATCGCGATGACGGTCAAACAGTTTCGCCGGCGTACGACCGATCAGATTCCAGCCACCGGGCGAGACCACGGGATAGGCGGCGGTTTGCCGCTCAGCGATACCGACGCTGCCAGCGGCGACTTTCTTGCGCGGCGTGTTCAAACGTGGCGCCGCGAGGATTTCTTCGACCAAACCCATAAAGGCAAAACCCGGCGCGAAGCCGAGAGCGAACACCTGATATTCGCGGCCGCTGTGGCGACGGATCACCTCCTCCACTGCCAGCCCACTGCGCTCAGCCAGCAAGCTCAACTCCGGCCCGACGCTCAAGTCATACCAGACCGGCAGCACATGACATTGACCGGCGGATCGTGAATTCGGCGACAGATCAATCAGCGCCTCAGCGATCAATTCCCGCGCCTGATTCGGGCTCAAAACCGTCAAATCGTAATGCACCATCAGCGTCGTGTACGACGGCACCAGATCGATCAATTGCGCGCCGAACACCGAACGCAAACGCTCACTGGCAGCGAGCATCCACGGCATGTTGGCCTCAGCGATTTCATCGAACAGACGCAGCATCAGGCAATCCAGTGCCACCACTTCAATCCTTGGGTTCATTGCGCGTCCTGCTGATTCAAGGCCTCGCGAATGCGCTGCACGGCGGCCACCGAACTGGCGTTGTCGCCGTGCACGCAGAGGGTGTTGGCGTGCAGGCGCAACGCACTGCCATCGCTGGCGGTGAGGTTGCCGCCACGGGCAATGGTCAGCGCTTGTTCGATGATATTTTCAGGGTCGTGATGCACCGCACCCGGCAGTTGTCGTGAAACCAGTTTGCCGGCGCTGTCATAGGCGCGGTCGGCGAAGGCTTCGAACCACAACGTCACGCCATACTCATCACCCATTTGCTGCGCGGCCGAGTTGTCGCGAGTGGCCATCAACATCAGCGGCAGGCTGCTGTCGTAAGCGGCCACGGCCTGAATCACCGCACGCAATTGCGCCGGGTTGGTCATCATGTCGTTGTACATCGCGCCGTGCGGTTTGACGTAACTGACCCGGCCACCCTGCGCCTTGCAGATGCCGTCGAGCGCGCCGATCTGGTAATGCAGAATGTCTTGCAGCTCTTGCGCCGAATACGCCATGGAACGGCGGCCGAAACCGACCAGATCCTGATAAGCCGGATGCGCGCCGATTTTCACGCCGTGGCTCAACGCCAGGCTGACGGTTTTACGCATGATGCTCGGGTCGCCGGCATGGAAACCGCAGGCGATGTTGGCGCAATCGATGAAGGGCATGACCTCGGCGTCCAGACCCATGGTCCAGCTGCCGAAGCTCTCGCCAATGTCGCAATTCAATAGCAGGCGGCTCACGGTGAACACTCCTGTAGGGGCTTGTCTTTTTATCGGTAGGACTGTGCCTGGCAGGTTATCAGTTACTGCGCATCGAGTTGCTTGCCACGGGTTTCCGGCAGGCTCAATGCCGCGATGATCACCACGCCGTAAGACACCGCCGCGAAAGCACCAATGCCGACACTCAATGGCACGGTCTGGCTAAGCAAACCGATCAGCAGCGGAAACAATGCCGCCAGCGCCCGCCCGATGTTGTAGCAAAAACCCTGCCCCGAACCGCGAATCCGCGTCGGAAACAGCTCAGTGAGAAACGCGCCCATGCCGCTGAAAATCCCTGAGGCGAAAAAGCCCAGCGGAAAGCCCAGCCACAGCATCACGCCGTTGCTCACCGGCAATTGCGTATAGAGCAAAACGATGGTGAACGAGCCGACCGCGAACAGAATGAAATTCTTTTTGCGGCCTAGCAGATCGGTCAGATAGGCGCTGATCACGTAACCGACGTAAGAGCCGACAATCACCATCGCCAGATAACCGCCAGTACCGAGTAC
Organism: Pseudomonas sp. NPDC088885; assembly: GCF_044750025.1. Classification (NCBI taxonomy): domain Bacteria; kingdom Pseudomonadati; phylum Pseudomonadota; class Gammaproteobacteria; order Pseudomonadales; family Pseudomonadaceae; genus Pseudomonas; species Pseudomonas sp. NPDC088885. The sequence continues at coordinate 81,323 of NZ_JBIVJB010000008.1, forward strand.
GCTCAAACCGCGTTCGTTCTTGAGGAAGGTCGGCAGCCAGGAAGTGATCGCGTAATAACCGCCCAAAGCTCCCGTGGTCAGCAGCGAAGCGCGGAACGTGGTGAAGAGCATGCCCGGCGCGAAGATCTCGTAAAACTTCGATTGATTCTCCGGCGTTTGTCGGGCCTTGGCTTCGCGATAGATCTCCGGATCCTTGACCAGACGGCGGACGAAAATCACAAAAATCGCCGGTACGATGCCGAGGATGAACAGCGCGCGCCAGGCGTCTTCCGGTGGCAACACCGAGAACAGCAGCGCATACAGAATCGCCGTCAGCCCCCAGCCCAGCGCCCACCCGGATTGCACCATGCCCACCGCTTTGCCGCGATCCTTGGCGCGGATCACCTCGCCGATCAGCACCGCGCCGGCCGTCCATTCGCCGCCGAAACCGAAGCCCATCAGGGTGCGGGCGATCAGCAGTTGTTCGTAGTTTTGCGCGAAGCCGCAGAGAAAAGTGAAGAAGGCGAACCACAGCACCGTCAGTTGCAGGGTGCGCACGCGGCCGATGCGGTCGGAGAGAATTCCGGCGACCCAACCGCCAATCGCTGAAGCAATCAGCGTGCTGGTATGGATCAGACCGGCCTCGCCGGTGGTGATGCCCCACATCGCAATCAGCGTCGGCACGACGAAGCTGAGCATCTGCGTGTCCATGCCGTCCAGACCGTAGCCGATCTTGCAGCTCCAGAAGGTGCGGCGCTCCTGCTGATTGATGTTGCGATACCAGTCGAAAGGCCCCGGACGCGCCGGTGCCGGGGATGCTTCTAGGGTGTCGGGAGCACTCATGGCTTATCTCCGCAGGTTTTTTATTGGTCTTGTTCGTAGCCCCGACGACGCCTATCGTGGGAACCGGATGCGCCGATTTTTCGTCGCCCGGGCGTGCTGCGTCCAACGAATAAAAACCCGCCTTAGGCATAAGAAAAATTTGTCACCCGAGCCTTGCCCATGAACCTGAAGTTTCTCGAGACCTTTGTCTGGGTCGCCCGCCTGAAGAGTTTTCGCCTGACCGCCGACAAGCTGTTCACCACCCAGGCATCGATTTCCAGCCGCATTGCGGTGCTGGAGGGCGAGCTGGGGGTGAAGCTGTTTCTGCGTGATTCACGCGGGGTCAGCCTGACGCCCGAAGGTTTGAAAGTGCTCGATTATGCCGAGCAGATGCTCGACACCATGTCGGCGCTGAAGCAATCGATCGAGACGCGCTCAAGCAAGGTCGGCCGCGTGCGCATCGGCGTGATGGACACGGTGATCCACACGTGGCTGAGCCCGTTGGTGGCGCAGATGACCGATCTGTACCCGCGCGTGGAAATCGAGCTGGTGGCGGATACCTCGCTAAACCTCTGCGATCAGCTGCAAAAAGGTTTTCTCGATATCGTTCTGCAAACCGATCTGGTGCGCCACGAAAGTGTGCGCAGCCTGGAACTGGCCAGCCATCCGCTGGGCTGGATCGTCGCCAGTAATTCGATCTACAACCGCGACTACGCCAACCTCGCTGAACTGGCGCAGGAACGCATCATCACCTACTCGAAAAACTCCCGACCGCATCAGGATCTACTGGCGTTGATGCAGGCGAACGGCGTGCTGGCGCCGCGTTTGAATTGCGTGAATTCGGTGTCGGCGATCACGCGGTTGTTGCGCGATGGTTTTGGTATTGGCGTGCTGCCGCCGGTGTTGGTGGCGGAGGAACTGGCGCGGGGGGAATTGACCTTGCTGAACATCGATCAGCGGCCACCGGATTTGCAGGTGGTGGTGTCGTGGCGGGTGGGGGTTGAGTGGGTCGAGGAGATTGTGACGTTGTGTCAGCAGGTGTTGGCGGGGTATGCGCAGAAGGTTGGTGATGGGTATGTGGTTTTGACTCCTTAACAGCAAAGATCGCAGCCTTCGGCAGCTCCTACATGATCGTTCCCATGCTCCGCGTGGGAATGCCTCAATGGACGCTCCGCGTCCGCTTTGGGACGCGGAGCGTCCCTGGCTGCATTCCCACGCAGAGCGTGGGAACGATCATCAGAGGCCGCGCACGTCGCGGTCTTCGATCGGGCGGCTTTGGCGCAAACGTCGGCCGCCGAGCACCACCCAGTCAATCAGACGGAACACGCATTCAATCCCGAACGACAGCAACAGCGCGCCGCTCATGCCCCAGATCATCGCTTCCGGGGTCAGCAGAATCTGATAGCTGTAGCCATTCCAGGTTTCCTTGCGAATGTCCGGATCCGCCGCCAGCACCACTTGCAGAAAGCGGATGTACCAAGGGCCCTGCATCGCCTGGAACTGCTTGTCCAACGCCACCTGACGGGTGAGCAAAGTGTTCAGGCTATCCGCATCGCTACGGAATATCGGATCTTCACTGGCGCGATAATGCGCGACCAGCGCCTGCATATCGCCCTTGAAAAATTGATCGGCCGTGCCCTGAAAACCGCGTAACCCGGTCTGCGCTTCAATCAGATGCGCTTCGACGCGTTTCGCGTAATCGTTGATGAAGCCCGGCACCTGGACACCGATCAACAGGCCCGCCGCGAACAACACCAGCCGTAGATAACTGAGCAACATGGCGCGCAATCCTTATTCGGTCTTACCCTGGCTGACGCATTCGCCGCGTCGCCACAGGCTCCATTGGCCCGGTTCGTAGCGGGTCCAGGTTTCGTTTTCGGTCAACGGTTCGGTGGCAATCACGGTGACCACGTCGTTGGGCGTGGTTTCCGCCTGGAAATCGACGATTACGTCGACATCCTTCAAGCGCGCCGGGCCGAACGGTGCGCGCCGGGTGATCTGTGCCAGTTTGGTCGAGCAGTAGCAGAACAGCCAGTCGCCATCGCTGAGCAGGCAGTTGAACACGCCTTTGCTGCGGTATTCGGCGCAGGCCGCGACCAGATCCGGCAACAGTTCTTCTATATCGACCGGTTCCGGAAACGCTGCACGCACGCGGTTGAGCAAATCGCAGAACGCCGCCTCGCTGTCGGTATCGCCGACCGGGCGGTAGAAACTTTTGATCGGGGTGAAATCGGCGAGTTGGCCGTTGTGCGCGAAGCACCAGTTGCGGCCCCACAATTCGCGGACGAACGGGTGGGTGTTGGACAGGCAAACCTTGCCGACGTTGGCCTGGCGAATATGGCCGATGACCACTTCGCTTTTGATCGGATAGCGTTGCACCAGATTGGCGACTTCCGACTCACTGCTGGCCGCCGGATCCTGAAACAGGCGCAAGCCACGACCTTCGTAAAACGCGATGCCCCAGCCGTCGCGGTGCGGGCCGGTACGCCCGCCACGCTGCATCAGGCCGGTGAAGCTGAACACGATATCGGTCGGCACGTTGGCACTCATGCCCAGTAATTCACACATGTGCGGACTCTCGGGATTACAGGCGCGGCTCGACCCGCGTGCGCTGCGGATTGCTCGGGACGGGCGGACGACCGTAGCGGTCATCGCCGACGCCGCCGAACGGTTGATCGTCATCGCGATCATCGGCACGAGCGGCAGCCTTGGCGGCTTCTGCCTGCTCGCGGCGAGCACGGGACGCGCGTTCGATTGGCAGACGGATCAACACGAAGATCAGGTAAATACCGAGGGCGATCATGCTGTACATGAACAGATCGGAGATCGCTCGCCACGCGTTGTTGCCGACCTTGAACGCCAGATCCAGCGCGGTGATGGCGATAGACGGCGCAACTTTGGCTTTCACCGGGTCAATGATGGTCGGGCTGAACAGCAACACCGCCATCAGCACCCGCAGCGGCTCGCGCAGGTAGCGCCACATCCAGGTGGTCAGGCGCATCCATACCAACAGGCAGCCTACGGCGGCAAAGGCGTAGAGGCCCCAGGCGATCAGATAGTCGTTCTCGGTCATGGTGTCCATGGCAAGGCAGGCAAAGAGGCGCTTATAGTAACGACTTTTCGCCCGTCCGGCTTGTCCCAATACCAGACGACCCGCAGCAAACCCTGTGGGAGCGAGCCTGCTCGCGAAAGCGGTGGGTCAGTGAAACAAATGTCATCTGACCGGACGCCTTCGCGAGCAGGCTCGCTCCCACAGGGGAATGCAGTGTTTCCAGGATTTGCGAAAACTCCTATTCCGTACATTGTTCGAGAGCCTTCCATGCCCCAATCCGCCAACGTCAGCAGTGCTCCGATTGCCCACAAGGCGCCCGGCGCCGACCCGTATGCCTGGCTGCAGGAGCGCGACACCGACGCAGTACTCGATTACCTCAAGGCTGAAAACGGCTATCAGGAAGCGCAAACCGCCGATCAGGCTGAATTGCGCGAAACCCTGTTCGCAGAGATCAAGGGCCGGATTCTCGAAACCGACCTGTCCCTGCCCTCGCCATGGGGCCCGTACCTGTATTACACGCGCACCACCGCTGGCGACGAATACGCGCGGCACTACCGCTGCCCGCGTCCGGCCGACGACAGCCTGACCCTCGACGAAACTCGCGAGCAACTATTGCTCGACCCGAACGTGCTGGCCAATGGCGGCTTCTTCTCGCTGGGCGCGTTCAGCATCAGCCCCGATCATCAGCGGCTGGCCTACAGCGTCGACGCCACCGGCGATGAGATTTACACGCTGTTCGTCAAAGAACTGTCCAACAACAAGGTCAGTGAGCTGGAATTCGAGGATTGCGACGGCAGCATGACCTGGGCCAACGACAGCCTGACCCTGTTCTTCGGCGAACTCGACGACACCCATCGCCCGCACAAACTGCTGCGCTATCGCCTCGACGGCACCGCCGCTGAAGAAGTCTTCACTGAGCCGGACGGTCGCTTTTTCCTGCATTGCTACCGTTCCAGCTCCGAGCAGCAATTGCTGCTGTTGCTGGGCAGCAAGACCACCAGCGAAGTCTGGGTGCTCGATGCCAATCAGCCGCACTTGCCGTTCACGTGCCTGGCGCCACGGGTCGAAGATCACGAATACGACGTCGATCACGGCCTGCTCGATGGCACGTGGACATGGTTTATCCGCACCAACCGCGACGGCATCAACTACGCGCTGTATCAGGCGCCGGATACCGGCATCGCGCCGACCGAAGCCGACTGGCAAAACCTGATCCCGCACAGCGACACGGTGATGCTCGACGGCGTCAGCCTCAACACCGAAGCCATGACTTTGAGCCTGCGCGAAGGTGGCCTGCCGATCATCGAAGTTCACCCACAAGGCCTGGCGCCATTTCGCGTGCAATTGCCGGACGCGGCCTACAGCCTTTATGTGCAAAACAGCCTGGAATTCGAAAGCGATCGCATTCGTCTGCGCTATGAAGCGTTGAACCGCCCGGCTCAGGTGCGCCAGTTGATCCTCGCCACTGGCGAACAAACCGTGCTGAAGGAAACGCCGGTGCTCGGCCCGTTCGACGCCGACGCTTACGTCAGCCAGCGCCTGTGGGCCACTGCGCCGGACGGTACACAAGTGCCGATCAGCCTGGTGATGAAGCGCGAAATGCTCGGCAAACCGGTGCCGCTGTATCTGTACGGTTATGGCGCTTACGGTTCGAGTCTGGATCCGTGGTTCTCCCACGCGCGTTTGAGTCTGCTCGATCGCGGCATGGCCTTCGCCATCGCCCACGTGCGTGGCGGCGGTGAGCTGGGTGAAGCCTGGTATCGCGCTGGCAAGCAGGAACACAAACAGAACACCTTCAGCGACTTCATTGCCTGCGCCGAATTCTTGATCCTCAACGGCATCACCACGGCTGAAAAACTGGCGATCAGCGGCGGCAGCGCCGGTGGTCTGTTGATTGGCGCGGTGTTGAATCAGCGCCCGGATCTGTTCGGCGTGGCGATTGCCGAAGTGCCGTTCGTCGACGTGCTCAACACCATGCTCGACCCGGAGCTGCCGCTGACCGTCACCGAATATGACGAGTGGGGCAACCCTGAAGAGCCGGAGGTTTACGAGCGGATCAAGGCGTACGCGCCGTACGAAAACGTCACTGCGCAGGCTTATCCCGCGACACTGGTGATCGCCGGCTACAACGACAGCCGCGTGCAGTATTGGGAAGCAGCCAAGTGGGTGGCGAAACTGCGCGCGAGCAAAACCGACGACAATCTGTTGCTGCTCAAGACTGAGCTGGGCGCCGGGCATGGCGGGATGAGCGGGCGTTATCAGGGATTACGTGACGTAGCGCTCGAATATGCATTTGTCTTCAAGGTTTTGGGCCTGGCCTGAGGAACTCCGTCGGTCACTTGGGTCTTAACTCCAGACCCTTGTGGCCGATACCCACTGATCCCTTGTGAAAACTGCCCATTGTGGCGAGGGGATTTATCCCCGATCGGCTGTGCAGCAGTCGCAAATTCGGTCATCGCGGAGTTTCAGCAGAATCGCGCTGGCAAGATTTGGGGCCGCTTCGCAGCCCATCGGGGATAAATCCCCTCGCCACAAAAGCCCGTTCCTATGGGATCCGTGTATAGCCTTGAAATGTGAAAACAATAAAGACCGCACCGACATGTCAGAACCAACCTTCCTGAACAACGAAATCCGCGACTGGCTGATGGACTGTGGCCTGTTCGATCAATTGCAACTTGCCGACTTCGCCGCCGCGTCCGGCTACTTCAGCATCAGCACCGTGGCGGAAGGCGAGGCGATATTCCGCGAGGGCGATGCCGGCAGTTTCATGTGCATCCTCCACACCGGTCAGGTCGCCGTGCAGAAAACCGGGCCCGACGGCCAGGTCATCACCATGGCCACCCTGCGCAGCGGCCGCGCGTTCGGTGAAATGGCCGTGCTCGACGGCGAACGGCGCTCAGCCACCTGCATCGCTGCGAGCAACTGCCAACTGTTGAACCTCGGCAAGGACTCGCTGGAAAAAATGCTCAACGACGCGCCGAAGATCGCCGCGAAGATCATCCGCGCCCTCGCCGTCTCGCTGTCGAAACGCCTGCGCATGGCCGACGGCCAACTGGCGGCACAACAGGTCTAACCGCCAGGCGATTTGGCCTTGCTGCCGCTCGGTTCAATGCCCGGCACTGGCTGATCTTTGCTCGGCGGCGTAGGCATTTCAATCGGCACCAGCGGCGGGCTGCCACTGCCGGCGCCTGACTTGGGAATGTTGATCGGCGTGATCTGCGGATAAGGTGTCGGTGTTGCGGTACCGGGCGCGCCGGGCTGCGGCGTCGGGCTGACCGGAATGGTCTGCTGCGCCTGCACTGTAGTAATCGAGAGCGCGGCCAGGGCAATGACCGTTAGAATGGTGCGCTTCATCAAGGGCTCCGTTTGGCCTCTAGTCTGCGCTCAGGCTACTCCCAACGGGCCCGCTTGCCTTCCCCCTTGTAGAGATTTCCATGAAACGTTTCGTTCTGCTCGACACCACCCCGATCCCCGAAAGCGGCGGTGCCCTGTGCCTGTTCGAGTATGGCGAGGACTTCGTCATCAAGATTCAGGGCGGCGACGGCGGGCAATTGATGAACACGCGCATGCACGGCTCCGAAGATGCGCTGGCCGAGATTCCCTGCCGCAAAGTCGCCGGGCGGCCGGATTCGCGGGTGCTGATCGGCGGTCTGGGCATGGGCTTCACCCTCGCCTCCGCGCTCAAGCATCTGGGCAAGACCGCTGAAGTAGTGGTCGCCGAATTGGTGCCCGGCGTGGTCGAGTGGAACCGTGGCCCGCTCGGCGAGAAGTCCGGTCGTCCGCTGCTGGATCCGCGCACCGTCATCCGTCAGGAAGACGTGGCCAAAGTGCTGCAAAGCGAGCCGAATGGTTTCGACGCAATCATGCTTGACGTCGACAACGGCCCCGAAGGTCTGACCCAGAAAGCCAACAGCTGGCTGTACTCCGCCGCTGGTCTGAATGCCTGCGCCAAGGCCCTACGCCCGAAAGGCGTGTTGGCGGTGTGGTCGGCCAGCGCTGATCGGCTGTTTTCCGACAAATTGAAGAAGGCCGGTTTCAAGGCCGAAGAAGTCCAGGTCTTCGCCCACGGCAACAAGGGCACGCGCCACACGATCTGGATTGCCGAGAAGCTCAAAGGCTGAGCTAAACTCTGCGCATAACCGTCATTAGTCTTTTACAAAGGTGAACCCATGAGTTCGTCCACCCCAACCAATACGTCGAAGCTGGATCGCATCCTCGCGGACAACCAGCGCGACAAGGAAATGGGCTACCGCGACAAAGCCCTGAAGATGTACCCGCACGTCTGTGGCCGCTGCACCCGTGAATTTTCCGGCAAACGCCTGAGCGAACTGACCGTGCACCACCGCGATCACAACCACGACAACAACCCGCAGGACGGCTCGAACTGGGAGCTGTTGTGCCTGTATTGCCACGATAACGAGCACTCGCGTTATACCGATCAGCAGTACTTCAGCGAAGGCTCGCTGAGCACGCCGAAGATTGCCAAGGCGACGCACAACCCGTTTGCCGCCCTTGCCGGGTTGATGAAGAAAGAAGATTAGAGATCTGTATGGGTCTGACTGGCCCCTTCGCGAGCAAGCCCGCTCCCACATTGGATCTGTGGCGTACACAAAACCAATGTGGGAGCGGGCTTGCTCGCGAAGGCGGCCGTCCAGACACCGCCAATCCATGATCTGACCACAACCGCCCAATCCCCGTATAATCGCGCTCTTTTTTCCCGAAGGCACCCCGCTCGTGGCAGACAAACGGTACAGCTGCATTGGTTTGTATAACCCCAAATCACCGGAGAACGTCGGTTCGGTGATGCGCGCCGCAGGCTGCTACGGCGTGGCATCGGTGTTCTACACCGGCAAGCGTTATGAACGCGCCGCCGACTTCGTTACCGACACCAAGCGCGTGCACTACGACATCCCGCTGATCGGCATCGATGATCTGAAAAAAATCCTCCCGCTCAACTGCGTGCCCGTCGCCGTGGAACTGATCGAAGGCGCCCGCCCGCTGCCGGAATACACCCACCCGGATCGCGCCCTGTACATCTTCGGCCCCGAAGACGGTTCGCTGGACAAAGAGATCCGCGACTGGTGCGAAGACGTCGTGTACATCCCGACCACTGGCTGCATGAACCTCGCCGCCACCGTCAATGTCGTGCTCTATGACCGCATGGCCAAAGGCCTGAACACCCGCTCCGGGCCGAAATTCCGCTGAAGCGTCGCACATCCGATGGAACAAGCTGACCGCTCGCGCAGTCAGCTTATTTATCCATTACTCATAGCCTGGAGAAAGATCATGACCGAGCTCAAACGCGTCGAACGTATCGAATCCACCCCGTTTCAGAGCCGTTCCGAGCAGAACGTCGAAGGCTGGGAGCGCATCGGCTCGCTGGCCGGTGGCGTGATCATGGTCGGCAAGGGCCTGCGCCGTGGCGGTGTGTTCGGTTTGATTCAGGTGGCGATTGGCGGCGTGGCCATGGCTCGCGGTATTACCGGGCACAGCTCGGTGAAAAGCCTGATCGAAAAGAGCCGTCAGGACATGAATAACGTGCGGGCGAAGATCGAGCGTGCCGGGGAAGAGTTGAGCAAGCTGAAGGCGAATGCCGAAGCGGCGACCAGCTCGGCGACAGTGACCGGGAATGAATCGGTGAAGTCGCCGAAAGCCGGGGTTTAAAAGCAAAAGATCGCAGCCTGCGGCAGCTCCTACATATGGAATGCGTTTCCCCTGTAGGAGCTGCCGCAGGCTGCGATCTTTTGATCTTTATTGCAGCAACTCGGAATCAAGGACTTTAGAGGACTCGCCGAGCACGCTCTCAGCCAGTTGCACAAACTCTTTAGTACTCACCGTCCCCAAATGCATCGCTCCCCGCGATACGTCATCCAGCGAACGTTTATTGCGGGTCTTCAAACGAATCTCGCGATCCAGTTCCTGCAACACAATCACCGCTTTTGCCACCTGCGCCGGGCTGATCTGCTCACCGCGCAGCGTCGTGACTTTCTGGCTGTCCCTGGCCAGTTTCGCCTGCAAACTCTGATAGCGCTCATCGCTCATGCCACCGGCGCGGCGCAGCAGTTCGATCGCGTAATACTCGGCAAAGCCTTCGCTGATCCAGTCGCTGCGCTGCTCGTCATTGATCCGCCCAAACACCTGCGCCAGTTCACGCATCAGCGCACTGCTGCCGCTTTCACTGACTAGCGGCAAGCGCGTGTTCACGTAGATCGATTCATGCGCACCGAGGCTGCCGCGCCACATCGGGTCGTTGGCGCCGACGATCAGCAGCTTGGCCGGATGACGTGGATAAACCGCCTGCACCTGCGGCCAGACGAAGGTCAGCAACGTCAGTACATCCATGCGCCTCATGCCCTGCCCTTGCGGTGAGGCGACGGTGACTTCGGTTTCGCCCAGGCGCGTGCGACGGCTGCCGAGCTTGCCGGCGAGCATCCAGCCGGTCGGGCGGTCGAACAGGCGTGAAGGGTTGTCGATGCGGAATTTGTTTTTGCCGATTCTTGGCCAGGCGGTTTCGACGCTTTTCCAGCCATCGGGCAATTCGAATTGCAGGCGCGAGACCAGTTCCGTGCCGTCCTGCTGATCGAGTTTGGCTGGCGGCACCAGTTCATCACCGCGCAGCAGCGCCCAGCTCGGCGTCATGCGGGTGTCGAAGCTGCCGTTTTTGCGGCCGTGGCTGATGCGCACGCGGTAGGTCAGGCTGGCCTTGGCACTGGTCGGGCGCCAGACGCCGCGCGCGTGTTTGCCGGGAGTCAGCAGCCATTGGCCATCGGCTTTGAAGTCGCTGTAATGGCTGCCGTCGCCAAGGTCGAAATCGAGGCTGCGCACGGCTTCGCCTTTGGCCAGGGTCAGGCGCACTTCGGCCTGATCGCTTTGTGGCAACAGGCGAATGTGGTAATCGAGATCGACTTTTTTTGCTGCCCAGACGGGCGCACTGAACATCAGCAGACCGATCAGCAACGCTCGCAGCAAACCCGCAGCCATACCCACTCCTTGTGGCAGTCAGAATTATTGTGTGAGTGCTGCGCACTCAATATCGGGAGCAAGCTCCCTCGCTACAGGTTATCCCGTTAGCCAGCGCGGAAAATCAGGTGATCTTCCCAGTCATCTTCCGGCACGCTGCCTTCGGCGAGCATACGCCCGGATTGTGAAATTCGTTCGTGGTGCACTGCCTCGCGATCACCACACACCAAGTGATGCCACGACGGCAGATCCTTGCCCTCACTGACCAGTCGATAGCCGCAGGTCGGCGGCAGCCATTTGAATTCTTCGGCCTGGCCCGGGGTGAGCTGGATGCAATCCGGGACAAACTTGATGCGATTCGGGTAATCGCTGCACTGGCAGGTGTTCAGATCCAGCAGTTTGCAGGCGATGCGCGTGTAATAGACGCTGTTGTCTTCTTCATCCTCGAGTTTTTGCAGGCAGCACAGACCACAGCCGTCGCACAGCGATTCCCATTCCTGGTGATCCAGTTGATCAAGGGTTTTGTGTTTCCAGAACGGTTCGACTTCGGCGGCCATGGCTCAAGCATCAACATCAGGTGGTGAAAGGCCGCCAGTCTAGTGCCCCGGGCCGCGCGGGCCAAGCGCTGGCGACTGTCGGTAAATCGCGCTTGTCAGCCTGAGCGCTGCCGAGTAGGGTTTTGCCTCGAATTCATTTACTCAAACGTAGCCAGGAATCTCTTGATGAGTGCCAACCCTCGCGTTGCCGAATACGCCATTCACCCGCAGTTCACCGACCGTTGGTCGCCGCGCGCCTTCACCGGCGAAGCGATCCCGGAAGAGACCCTGCTGAGCTTCTTCGAAGCCGCCCGCTGGGCACCGTCGGCGTACAACTCGCAGCCATGGCGTTTCCTCTACGCGCGCCGCGACACGCCGAACTGGGAGCGTTATCTGGGTCTGCTCAATGAATTCAACCGGAGCTGGGCGCAACATGCGTCGGCACTGGTGATCGTGATTTCGAAAACCACCTTCACTGCACCGGGCGCCACCGAAGAAACCCCGGCGCTGTGGCACACCTTCGACACGGGTTCGGCGTGGGGCCATCTGGCGCTGCAAGCGAGCATCAGCGGCTGGCACACCCACGGAATGGCCGGCTTCGATCAGGAGCTGACGCGCAAGGAGCTGAATATTCCTGAAGGTTATGCGCTGCATGCCGCTGTTGCGGTAGGCAAACTGGGAGACAAGGCAACGCTGGCGGACTACCTGCAAGCACGCGAAGAGCCAAGCCCGCGTCGTCCGTTGAGCGAACTGGCAGCTGAAGGCGACTTCACCCTCTAAGCCACACCGCAAAACCAATTGTAGGAGTGAGCCTGCTCGCGATGAGGCCGTAACATTCAAAATCATCATTGACTGTTACACCGCTATCGCGAGCAGGCTCACTCCTACATTGTTTGTGGTGAATCAATACCCGCGATTGAAATCCACTTCCCCGCGCAACGCCTCGCTCGCCTGATACGCCTTCAGGTTGTCGACGAACAGCTGCACCATCAACGCCGGTGAAGTCGGTGCCGAGCTGTGCCCGGTCAGCAGCAAGCCCCACGCCGTCCAGAATGGGTGACGCTGCGGCAACGGCTCCTGACGGCAAACGTCAATCACCGCGCCCGCCAGGTGCCCTTCCTTCAGCGCCTCGACCAAATCCGCATCAACCACTGCCACACCGCGCCCGACGTTGATGAACAACCCGGTCGGCTTGAATTGCTTGAACAGTGCCGCGTCGTATATATCGTGGGTGTGCTCGGTGTTCGGCAGCAGATTGACTACGTAATCCACTTCGCCAACCAGCCGGGGCAGATCAGCCATCGACCCGACTTCGACAAACGGCGCCTGCTCGCGCGCACTGCTGGCGATGCCGTACAACTCGACGCCAAACGGCAGCAGGAACTGCGCCACGCTCTGGCCGATGTCGCCGGTGCCGACGATCAGCACCTTGCGCCCGACCAGACTCTGACCGGTGCGGTTGTCCCACTTGCGCTCGACCTGGCTGACCAGTCGCGCCAATACCTCGCGCTCATGACCGAGCATGTAGGTCAAAACGTATTCAGCCATCACCTGGCCAAAAATGCCTACGGCACGGGTCAGGCGATAATCGCGGCGCAAGCCATCGGCAAGCAGCGGCGTGATGCCGGCCCAGGTCGATTGCAGCCATTGTGGCTGGTGGCCCTGACGCAACAGGGTCGCCAGCAGATCCGGCTGCCCCAGCCACACCGGGCAATCAGCGGCCAGCCGCGCCAGTTCGGCGGAGTCGCCACTGGTCAGCACTTCAAGCTCGGGCACTGCCTGACGCAGCAGCCGGGCGTATATCGCGTGGTCGTGTTCGGCAATCAGAACGCGCATCTTCAAACCTTTCGCAAACCCTGCAGACGGTCGCCGGATGTCGGGCGACCGTCGCGGTAAAAACAGTTCCTGGGTTAATCGAGGCCCAGAACAGGGCCTCGCAGATCAGACCGGGTCGTTGCGTCGCAGCAACTCTTCGGGCAAGTGCTCGATGTACTCGTCCTCGGCCGGCGGCATTTGCAGGTGATAGCCCTGCTTGTCGAGGTTTTCCAGCACGATGACGATGTCTTCGCTGGCCAATTTGCGCTCAGGCGACAGCACCAGGTCAAATGAATGTTTCGGCTTGCCGAACGCCAGCATCAGCGCTTCCGGCACGCGCTCGAGTGCATCACTTTTCAGCACGTAAAGGTACATGCCGCTGCGCTTCGAGCTTTGGTAGATGGAACAAATACGTTTCAAGGCTGTTCTCCGGCGGTGGCCAGGCTGTCGAGCAGCTTCTGACCCATGAGTTCGCGGCGCCAGCCACGCAGCGACTCAGGCAATTGGTAAGGACCCTCGGGGTAGCCACTTTTGACCAGCGCTTCGAGGGTTTTCTTGCGTAGCATCAGTTCCGGCGCGATGTCGAGGCGCTCGGCCTCGGCCTGACCCATCGCACGCAGTTGTTTAATCAACGCGGCAGCTTCGATCGGCAACGGCTCCGGGACGGCAGGCGGCCATTGATCAGGGCCCACACTGCCAGAGCGCTTGATCAGATCAAGCAGAAATTGACCGTCCTGACGCACGGTACGCGGGTGCATGTCTTCGATCTTGCCCAGCGCGGCGAGGTTGTCCGGTTGCGTGCGAGCCAACGGCCACAGCGAATGCTCACGGACGATGCGGTTGCGCGGCAGGTCGCGGACACGCGCTTCGGTTTCACGCCATGCGCACAGCTCGCGCAATACCGCGAGCTGTGCACGGGAGAGTTTCCACGCCAGTTTGGCTTCGCGGTAAACCTCGTACGGATCGGTTTCGCGGCGCAGGTTGGCCACCAGTTCGGCGCCGTCCTCCAGCACCCAGGCGAACTTGTCGTCGGACAGCTTCGGTCGCAGCTGTACGAAAACTTCCGCGAGATGCACGGCATCTTCAGCGGCGTAGCTGATCTGCGTGTCGGACAACGGACGCTGCAACCAGTCGGAACGGGTTTCGCCCTTCGGCAGTTCGATGCCCAGCACCGCTTGCACCAGGCGCGAATAGCCCATGGAGAAACCGAGGTTCAGATAGGCCGCGCCCAATTGTGTATCGAACATCGGTGCCGGCAGGCTGCCGGTCAAACGCAACAGCACTTCGAGGTCTTCGCTGCAGGCGTGCAGGACTTTCAGCACCGCCGGGTTTTCCAGCAGTGCTGCCAGCGGTTGCCAGGCATTGATGGTCAGCGGATCGATCAGGTAGGCGCGTTTGCCGTCGCCAATCTGCAACAGGCCGGCAATCGGGTAGAAGGTGTCGACCCGCATGAATTCGGTGTCGAGGGCAACGAACGGCAGCTGCTGCCACTCGGCGCAAAACTGCGCGAGGCTTTCGTTGTCGCGAATCCAGTGAATATCGATGGCCACACAGCTCTCCCTTGAAGAATGGCGCGCAGTATATATCGCCACCGGCGATTTACGCGCCTGCGAAGGGCAAGAGCCGTAACGAAATGTCCTGCCAATGGGCAAGAATAGTCTGACAGAAGGATCAAACGTGGCCATTAACTGTAGGAGCTGCCGCAGGCTGCGATCTTTTGATCTTCAAAAACAGGATCAAAAGATCGTCCGATCGCGGCCCGAGCCTGCGGCAGCTCCTACAGGGGAATGCTTCAGTCCTTGGCCAGCACGCCGTCGATCACTGACCCGCGGCAACCGGCAAACATGTCCAGATCCGGTTGATACACCGAACTCTTCACTTCGAGCAAACCGAGCATCGAGTGGAACAGGTTGTCCTGACTCAGCGGTTTATCGCGGCTCATTTGCAGGCAATGGGTGTCGACCGAGTAGGACTTTTGATAATTGTCGGAGAACCACGCCAGCATCGCCACGTGCTTCTGTTGTTCCGGCGCCAGCATGTAAGGCGTGCCATGCAGGAACAGGTTGTACTCACCCAGCGACTCGCCGTGGTCGGACAGGTACAACATCGCGGTATCGACTTTGTCCTGATTGTTGCGCAACACATCGATCAGACTCGACAGCACATGGTCGGTGTACACCAGCGTGTTGTCGTAACCGTTGACGATACTTTCGCGGCTGCAATTGTTCAGGGCGTTACTTTCACAGACCGGCGTGAAGTGCTCGTACTCCTTTGGATAACGTTTGAAGTATTCCGGACCGTGACTGCCCATCTGGTGCAGAACCAGCACGGTGTCTTTGTCCAGGTTATCGATAAAGCTTTGCAGCCCTTGCAGCAGGATTTCGTCGCGGCATTCGCTGTTGGCGCACAGTGCCGGGTCTTTCAGGTTGCTGACATCCTGCACAGTCACGCGATCACAAGTGCCTTTACAGCCAGACTGGTTGTCACGCCAGATCACATCGATGCCGGCCCGTTTGAGGACGTCGAGCAGGCCTTCCTCGTTCTTTGCCTTGCTCGCATCGTAGTTCTTGCGGCCCATGTTAGAGAACATGCACGGCACCGAGACGGCAGTTTCCGTGCCGCAGGAATGCACGTCGGTAAATGCGATCAGCCCGGTTTCCTTGTCGAGTTTTGGTGTGGTGTCACGGTTATAGCCGAGGATGCCGAAGTTCTCGGCGCGGGCACTTTCGCCGACCACCAATACAGTCAGGGATTTGCGCGGCTCAAGTTTTACATCGGGATTGCGCTCGGCGTCCTCGCCGATTTTGACGAACGGTTGCTGCGCCGAAACCACTTGCTCACGCAGGTAACCGGCCGCCGCACCAATGTAGTTGCTCGGCACCAACATCAAGCGAATTTCGTGGTGATTTCGGAACAGCGAGGACAACCCCTGGTAGTTGGCCAATGCCACACCACCAATCACCGCCACCGAGGCCACACTGACAATAACTTTGCTGAACAACTCGCGGTGCCAGCGCCGATAATTAATCGGCAGTTTCCACAACAATAACGACGGCAAAACACCGAGAAAGAAAATATAAATAAACAACTTCAACGAGAGCAGATCGCGCACTTCCGTGGCATTGGTTTCGGCAAAGTTACGCAACATGCTCGGGTCAATCATGACGCCATACTGGCTCATGAAATAAGCCACACCGGCGCTGATCATAAATATTAGCGTCAGCACGGGTTTAAGCAGCGGGCGGAAGGCCAGAAAGGTCAGCACGATGTTGAACGCCGCGAAGATCATCACCCCAAACGCCACGCGCATGGCAATGCCTTTGCCGTCTGACGCGGTGATGTCGAACAGGTGCTGCCAGAGCACAACGTTAAAACCGATCAAAAGAAAGGCGCTGGCAATCAACGTCACCCATTCCGGGCGCACGGCTTTTAACTTCAACATGATGAGGGGCAGTTCCTGAAAAGAACCCTCGGTTAGTTGTGAAAAACTCATTAACCAAGGCATGACAAATTTTAGGCAGGCAACCATCAATTTTTTGTGAAAAAGACGCCAACGATTAGTTGGACTGAGAGCAAAGTCTGAAACTTGTGGAGTATTTGGGAATGGTTCAGCTTTTATTCAGCAAAACACGGATCTGGCTTTTATGTGGGAGCGGGCTTGCTCGCGAAAGCGGTCTGTCTGCCAACATCTGTTTTGACTGACAGGACAACTTCGCGAGCAAGCCCGCTCCCACAAGGGGAATTGTGGAGGTATCGAGTTTTTAGGTAGGCCTGTCGGTTTTCTGGTTTGCCCGAATCATCGGGCGCCGCGTCTAATCATCTGCCCTGCCCCAAGGTTTGATGATGGAAAACGTCCGCACCATCGCCCGCCCCGCTGTCTGGTTAATGCTCGTCATTATGCTGGTCGCACTCAACCTGCGTCCGTCGATGGCAGCTATCGGGCCATTGCTGTCGGCGATTCGCAGCGACATCCCGTTGAGCTTCAGCCTCGCCTCGCTGCTGACCATGCTGCCGGTGATGGCCATGGGACTGGCGATGTTTTTTGGCATCGGCATCAGCCAGCGTCTGGGTGAACGACGCACGGTGCTGTGGTCGTTGCTGCTGATCGGTCTGGCCACGTTGTCGCGGTTGCTTGTCGATTCCGCCGTCGAGTTGATTGTCAGCGCGATTCTGGCCGGTATCGGCATTGCACTAATTCAGGCGTTGATGCCGGCATTGATCAAATCGCGTTTCCCCGACAACGTCGCCCTGTGCATGGGTTTGTACGTCACCTCGATCATGGGCGGCGCCGCGATTTCTGCGTCGTTCGCGCCGCTGGTGCTCATCAGCACCGGCAGTTGGCGGATGGGATTGGCCGTTTGGGCCATGCTGGCGATATTCGCTTTGCTGTTCTGGTGGGCACAACGCGGCAACTTGCCTGCGACCGCGAACACTTCAGTCAGAAAAGAAACCTTCTTCAAACATTCCCGCGCCTGGTTACTCGCAATCTTCTTCGGCTTGGGCACTGCGTCCTACACCTGCGTCCTCGCCTGGCTGGCGCCGTACTACGTGGAGAAAGGCTGGAGCGAACAAAACGCCGGCCTGCTGTTAGGTTTTCTGACAGCCATGGAGGTGATTTCCGGCCTGGTAGTGCCAGCCATCGCCAATCGCAGCCGCGACCGACGCATCGTACTGATGGCCCTCCTTGGACTGATCATCGCCGGTTTCTGCGGCCTGATCCTTAGCCCGCAACACCTCAGCCTGCTGTGGCCCTGCCTGTTGGGTCTGGGCATCGGCGGACTGTTTCCGATGAGCCTGATCGTCTCGCTCGATCACCTCGACAACCCGCAACGCGCTGGCGGCCTGACCGCTTTCGTGCAAGGCATAGGCTATCTGATTGCCGGCCTGTCGCCGCTGCTCGCCGGGATGATCCGCGATCAACTGGGCAGTTTCGAATGGGCATGGTGGTCGTTGACTGCGGTGATGGTGATCATGGCGCTGATGGTGTTGCGCTTTGACCCGCGACGTTATTCGCAACATTTCCAGTGATCGGGCTACAGGCCTCCGGCCAGCTTTCCACGGTTTCATCGGTAACGTCGTGTTGCTAAAACTATCTGTCCCACAACTGTCCGTGAAACGTCCTACAAGCCTTTGTCCTTGCACCATCGTTCCGTTAGGATCGTTCGCACACGTTTGCGCGGATTCAGCGCAAGGAGCACAGCGGGACGGAACGGATGCTGAACAGTAACTTGCTTCGAAAGCTCGACATGCAGGATCTCATGGTGTTTATCGCCGTGTATGAGCAGAGCAGCGTCACCGAGGTCTCGGAAACGTTGTTCGTCAGTCAGTCCACCGTCAGTTACTGCCTGAAAAAACTGCGCACCAGTTTTGAAGACGAACTCTTCATCAACACCCGCACCGGCATGCGCCCGACCTACAAGGCCAGCAGCATGTACGGCCATGTGCAGAAAATCCTCGAAAGCATCAACCTCTGCCACGCCGGCGCACCGACGTTTGACCCGAGCCAGCAAGCGGTCACCTTCAACATCTGCGCCCCGGAATACTTCGAACAACTGATTTTGCCGCGCCTGTTGAAGCGCTTCGACTTCGATGACTTGCCAGTGATGGTCAACATGCACAAGTTCGAAACCGATGTGCCCGCCGATGAGTTGCGCGATGGCAGCCTCGATCTGGTCATCAGTTTCGGCCCCAACTTCCACCGCCACCACACGGACTTGAAGTCGCGCATGTTGCTGGAAGATGACCTGGTCTGCGTCTTCGATAAACGCGCGACGCCGCTGGAACCGCGCCTGAGCCTGCAAGCGTTTACCGAACGCCGGCATGTGTTCCCGACGCCGTGGACGTCGACGACGAATATGGTTGATGGCTGGCTGGCGCGACAGGCGCAGAAACGTCAGATCGTCGCGCGTTCGAACAGTTACAGCGCGGCTTTGAAGATGATCACTGGCACCGATTTCATCCTCACCCTGCCCCGGCGGATTCAGCGGTTACTGACCAACGATGCGGTGTTCAATCACTGCGAGGCGCCGAACGGTTTGCCGGGGTTTACCCTCGACATGCAGTGGAGCCAGAGCGTTGATCAGGACAGCGCCAACGTCTGGCTGCGCGAACAAGTGGTCAAGGTGTGCAGTGAACTACAAGCGGCCTGATTCCTACACGCCGATGACCGTTTTTGTGTAGGACTCGCGATCGATATCGATCAGCTCGACACTCAACTGCACCTCGACACCGGCCGGCCATTCACAAAGATCCTGGAGCACGGCCAAGAGACTTTGCGACAGCTGTTTCTTGGTCTCCGCTGAACGCCCGCTGAGCAACGCCAACTTCACCGCCACAAAGCCACGCTCGCTCATGGCCGTGCCAACCTTGAAGGTTTCGACCTTCAACGCACGGCTCTTGATATCGAACTCCGCCGCGAACTGACCAGAACCCACCAGCGTGTTATTGAGGCGAATCAACGCGACGTCGGCGTTCAGCTGCGGCAGGTTGGCGGTGTATTCCATGTGCAGGTGTGGCATCGGGAGGCTCCAGTCGGGCGGCAGAAAGGTCGTACGTATAACACAGCTGACTTATCGCAAATCCGCCGTGTTGCAAACGCGAGTTAGCTACGCCAGCGGCGATGTGCCAAAGGCCATCTATCACGGTAGGAGCTGTCGAGTGAAACGAGGCTGCGATCTTTTGATCTTTCAAATGCCAAATCAAAAGATCGCTGCGTGCCGCAGCTCCTACCTGTCAATCAAAGGGCGGTGACCGGCCGCTCACTCATGAACTGCTCCAGCCGGGAACGCAACCAGCGCTCGGCGGGGTCGCTGTCGACGTGGCTGAGCCAGACCATCGACAGATCCAGCGTCGGCGTCTTGAACGGGAACGGCTCTTTGAACAGCAACCCCGAAGTGGCCATCGCTGCCGCCGTGTAATCCGGCAGGCTGGCGATCAGATCCGTGCCCGCCAACAACGCCGGCAACGCGCTGTACTGCGGCACCGACAGCACCACCTGCCGGGTGCGGCCCAGTTCCGCCAGCCACTCATCCGCAAACCCACTGACATTCGCCGTGTGGGAAACCAGCACATGCGGCCGCGCACAATATTCATCGAGGGTCAGCGGTGTGTCGGAAGCATCCGCGCGCAGGATGCTCGGTTGAATGTGTCGCAGCAGTTTGCGCTTGGCATTCGCCGGCAAGCCACGGGTCTGGCTGATGCCGACGGTGATGTCACCGGCGGCGAGCAGATCGGGAATGCGCCAGTAATCGACGTGCTGCACCACAAACACCACGTTCGGCGCTTCCTGACGCAAGGCGCGCAGCAGCGGCGGCAGCAGACCGAACTCGACGTCATCGGACAGACCGATACGGAAGGTCATGGTGCTCACAGCGGGATCAAAATCGCGGGTCAGGCTGAGTGCCACTGAAAGCGAATCCAGCGCTGGTTTGAGGTGACGGAAGATATCTTCGGCACGCGCGGTCGGTTCCATGCGATGGCCGACGCGGATGAACAGCGGATCGTTGAGCATCGTGCGCAGACGATTGAGCGCCGAACTGATAGTCGGCTGGCCAAGAAACAGCTTCTCGGCCGCGCGGGTTACGTTGCGCTCCAGCATCAAGGTCTCGAACACCACCATCAGGTTGATGTCGGCCTTGCGTAGTTCATTGCGGTTCATCCATTGCTCCCCGATCCCCAGACTGCCGGCAGTGTAGAAAGCCCTTGGGGCCGGCGTCCATCGCCACGATGCGTCAGTTCACCGTCAGACGCTTCAAGCCCAGCCCCATGACCCGTGAATCATCGTTGAGGCCCAATTGCAGCGGGCTGATCGCGTCAGGTAATCGCAGCTCGATCGTCAGTCGATCATCGACCGCCAAACGCTGACGCAGAGCGGTGCTGATCGGGATTTCCAAATGGTTGTCCTGCAGTTGGGTCAGACGCGTGTCCAGCACTTGCTCGCCATTCAGACTGACAATCACTCGCTGCGACGGGTGCTGTGGCTGAACGAAGGCCATGACGTCGAGCACGATCGAATGCGAATCCGGCCTCACCCGCAAATCGATCCGCGCCTGCTGCCCTTGCGACCACGTCCCCCAACCTTCGGGGGTTGACCAGCCGCTGGCCAGTTGCCGAGTGGTGTAATTGAACGTCAGCGCCTGACCGGGATGGGTCAGCGCCAGCAGTGACATCTGCCGCCCTTCATCGTGCATCGGCAAGCATTGCGCGCAACGCTTCCAGCCCGGCGCCAGCACCACCAGACCATCCACGCGGGTCAGCAGATCGGTTTCACTGTTGACGGTTTTGCCCGCATCGGCCAGCACGCTGTCGTCGAGAATGTACAAGGAATCGGCGTCGTATTGCCCTGACTCAAGCATGCGCCGGGCTTTCACCTGTGCCTCGCCAAGTGCTTTGGAACTCATGCGGCCCATGTAAACCGCGTCAGTTTTCAGGCCATGAGTCGCGGCGAATTCGGCAATGACTTGCCAGCGCTCGGACTGATTCTGCGGCATCAAACTGCGGACATTCGGATAGTGCGCCGCCGCGCTTTTCCAGAATGGATCAGCCATCGGACTAGCCCATTCTGCAGACGGCGTGAGCATTTTGCTTTGGCGCAAGCCCATCCAGCCATTGCGCGTATCGACCACCTGAACCGCCAATGCCAACGCCAACAACGCAATGACCACGCGAGGCCGGTAACCGCGTATCAGCAGAAAGATCACGATCAGGATGAGCGCATACAACACCGGCCAGAACATTCGGCCCGAAGCGCGAAAGATGCTCGCCAGATTGATGGCAAGTTTCGGCAATGGATAACTGAAAGTCTGCGCGCCGATACCGATCTGGTTCGACAGCGCAAACAGCCACAAACCGAGCAATGCCAGCAGCAACAACGGCCGCGCGCGCAATTCGTTTTTCAGTGGTTGGCGGTCTCTCAACCAGGCAATCAACGCCAACGGCACCAGCAACAGCACGCCCAGCCCAAGGTAGTTGAAGCCTTCGTAATCGCCGCTGGCCTTCGGCAGATTCGGCAACACAAACGACCAGCCTGCCGGATCGAAAGGCGACAGCAGATTCATCCGGTACAAACCGAAACCGCCGGATTTAGCACCGTCGGCGATGGCGAAGTAACCCGCCTGCCAGCAACACAGACTTACCACGACAAACAGCAACACACCTTCGATCAGGCCCTGACGACGCGTTATCTGTTTGCTGAAAGTTTTGCCCAATAAATCCGCCACCCAGATCAGCGCCACCATCGCCAACAGGTACGCATGCACCAACGCCGTGACCGCCAGCAACGAGCCCCACGCCAGACGACGTCGACGCACTTTGGGCAGCAGCGCCAGGTACAGCGCCGCCAGTATCAGGAAGTGCCCCGACAGCGAAAGATGCGCCCCCATGCGCAGGAACATCGCCGGTGAAAATACCAGCAACCCGGCGCCGAGCAGCCGGATCAACAGATTACCGGTCATTAAACCCAGCAGCTTCCAGCCAAACCACGCTTGCAGCACGAAACAGGCCAGCAGCCATAAACCGAAATACTGAAAGGTCTCCGGCAACCAGGCATTGAACGGTTTGAACAGCAGCGCCAGCAGCGGATTGGAGTCAGAAAAAATGATCGAGCTGCCCAACTCCAACCCGTAGAACGGGTTGAGACCAAGCGGAAAAGTCCAAGGTGAATGTCGGAAATATTCCCAGCCCAGATAATGCGTCGCCGGGTCACCCTGCTCCAGCCAGGCAATGTTTTGCGGATCCAGCGCGTGCGGCCCGATCACTAAAAAGAACGTCAACACACCAAGCAACAGCGGCAACAAAACCAGCGCCGGATGGTTTCGTGAATCCTTCATCGATACGTCCAGAAATTGTGCAGAACAAAAGTGAATGCCGGAATCGTCAGCGCCACGGCAACGATGCCCAACAGATAGTGCAGCCCCGCCATCTGCGCGACCCAGGCAACAAACATCGCGAGGAAAAAACCACCCACGGACACCAGCGAAAAACGCAGCAGCGTTCGACCGTGCAGACGCGCCGAAAAACTCCAGGTGGTATTGATCACGTAGGACACCACCGTCGCCACGGCAAACGCCACACCATTGGCGAGCGGCGGTTGCGGCACAACGAAATTGATGAACAGCACCGCGACCAACGCATGCAACGCGGTAACAAACAACCCGGTCACGGCAAAGCGCAGACCGCGCTGGATCAACGCCGTTTTTTCCGCTGAGGTCACGGTTTGCGCGCCAGCACGAACACGCTCAACCCGGCCAGACGATTCATGCCCATCAGCGGCAATTCGAGGCTGCACAAGGTTTTGAGGACGCCGTTCACCAACGGGTGATGCCGCTTGAGTTGCGATTCGGGCGCTCGAGCCTGCGCGCCCTGTGGCAGCAAGCGCAACGCCGCTGCAATCGGAAATACCGCGCCGAAATAATACGCACCGCGCTGCACGTTCAAACCGGCATCACGCGCCAACGTTTCGAACTGCGTTAGGGTGTAACGACGCTTGTGTTCAAGAAAGTCATCGTGACCGCTCCAGAGAAACTGGAACGCCGGCACGGTCATCAGAAAGCGGCTGCCGGAAGGGACTTTATCGACGTAGTGCTTGAGCAGTCCAAGGTCATCATCGACGTGTTCCAGCACGTCCATCAGCAGCACCAGATCGACGTCGATGGCATCGATATCCCGTAGGTAATGCACCGGTTTGCCAGCGGTAGTCGCGCTGGAATCGCTCGGGTAACTGATGTCCACACACCACGCTTCGTGCGCATCGGTATGGGTCAGCAAGTGGTGGGAGAAAAATCCCGAACCGGCGCCCACATCGAGGATTCGGGTGATGGGCCCATCACCCAGTAATCGCCGGGTGGCTGCGGCTTTGGAGCAGTAATACCAATGCTCGCCGATGCTGTCGCCGAGAATGTCGATTTCCTTGAGGTCCATGTTTCAGTCCTTGGTGTCGTAGACGCGACGCACGAGAAAAACCGGCCGGCGTTTGGATTCGATATAGGTGCGGCCCAGGTACTCGCCGAGCACGCCGATGCCGATCAGTTGCAGACCACCGAGGAACGTCACGGCGACCATCAGCGAGGCGTAACCGGGCAAGTCGATTCCATGCACCAATGTTCTTACAACAATAAAGATGGCGAAGGCGAAAGAAACGAGCGACACCAGTGCGCCAACGTACGTCCAGACGCGCAAGGGCTCGGTGCTGAAACTGGTAATGCCTTCCAGAGCGAAATTCCACAGCCGCCAACCGTTGAATTTGCTGCGCCCCGCCGCGCGCTCCGGACGCTCGTAATCGACGTGAGTGGTGCGAAAACCGACCCAGGCGAACAGGCCTTTCATGAAGCGCCGCGATTCGGGCAAGGTCAGCAAGGCATCAACCACACACCGATCCATCAGACGAAAATCGCCGACGTTCTCAGGCAATGGCTGCTCGGCGATTTTGTTGTGCAGGCGATAGAACCAGTGCGCGGAAGCCTGTTTGGCCCAGGTATCGCTTCGACGACTGACGCGGTGAGCGAGCACTACTTCGTAGCCCTCTCGCCAACGCTCAATCATTTGCAAAATGACTTCAGGCGGGTCCTGCAGATCGACATCGATCGGAACGACAATCTGCCCGGTTGATATCTGCAGACCGGCAGACAACGCCGCTTCTTTGCCGAAGTTGCGACTCAGGTCAACGATGCGCAAACGTGCATCACTCTGCTGATGCTCGAGCAGGCGCTCAAGCGTGGCATCGGTGCTGCCGTCGTTGATGAACACCAGTTCAAGATCAATTAACGGCTGCTGTTGAAAAACCTCATCGATGCGCAGAAGAAATCCGTCGAGGCTGTCCTCCTCGTTAAAAACGGGAACCACCAGCGATAACGTTACCCGCGTTGCCTGTTGCATTCCGTGCTCAGTCAAGGGAGTGCTCTTTTTATAGTGATTGTCGGTCGCCGAAAACATGTTCGACGCCATGAGCCGTCCCGTATTAAGCAGCACCACCGACGGTGATGCAAGGGTGAAAAAACGCCGTTCCGGCCAATCAGGAGGACGTTCGCGGCGCTCTAGTCCGTGCCCTTCAGAAACATCCGTCAACGATTGGAAACAAAAGTCCGATAGCCAAAACACCCGCCTGCGCTAGGCTTGCGTCGATGCGCCACACAGGCTGACGCACACGTCTATCGCATGGAGCGAACTGAATGTATTTCGAGATTTACAGGCAATCCCGCGGCACCCCGACCACCGGCAAAGGTCAGTGGCGCTGGAGGCTGCGCGCGGGCAATCACGAGACCATCGCCAGCGGCGAGTCATACGTGAACAAGACGGATTGCTTGCACGTGATCGAGCTGATCAAAGCGGTACACGGCGAAACTCCGGTCAAAGAAATTTAACCGCGAGCGTCGAGACAAGGCTGCGTCCTACAGCCCCTTCCTTTTTTAAGCGAATGACTGGCGAGCCCTATCTGCCCCCCTACGCTTTGCGAAGTATGGGGCCATTTCGGCCCTGTTTTCGCCAGATCACTCAAACTCAAAAGGAGCCGCAACATGGCTAGAGACAAAGCAAGGGACGACAAGCACTTCAACTGCACGCAAGAGCACGAAGCCGACTACGTCGCCAGCCTCTATCCGCATGCCGAAGAAGAAGTGAAAACCTTCCTCAACTCGGCCTGCAAGGACAAGACGCTGCACAACTCGACGCATAAGGATGTGTATGAACTGATCAGACGCAAGTTGGGCCATTCTCAGCCATGATGGGCTGGAGATGCGGGGTGTTGTAAATCCCGCTTAAATGCAAAAGCCCCCACAGGTCTTGGATCTGTGGGGCTTTTTCATGATTACTCATTAACGCAACGTAAACAAAAAAGCCCCGCAGCTTTTCAGCTACGGGGCTTTTTCTATGTAATGGCGGAGAGATAGGGATTCGAACCCTAGGTACCGGTGAAGGTACAACGGATTTCGAATCCGTCCCATTCGGCCACTCTGGCATCTCTCCAACGGCGCGCATCATAACAACACTTTTACCGAAAGCAAACCCTCTTTCGAAAATTTCTTCGTGCTATCAGATGCTTGCGTCGATTAAAGCGGTACGCCCAGACGATTGGCGACTTCTTCGTAGGCTTCGATGACGTCACCGAGGCCCTGGCGGAAGCGGTCTTTGTCCATCTTCTTCTTGGTGTCCTTGTCCCACAGACGGCAGCCGTCCGGGCTGAACTCGTCACCGAGGACGATCGAGCCGTCGCTGAACACGCCGAATTCAAGCTTGAAGTCGACCAGCAGCAGGCCGGCGTCGTCGAACAGCTTGGTCAGCACTTCGTTGACCTTGAGCGACAGTTCTTTCATGCGAACCAGTTGCTCGGCGGTGCCCCAACCGAACGCCACAACGTGGGATTCGTTGATGAACGGGTCGCCCTTGGCGTCGTCCTTGAGGAACAGTTCGAAGGTTGCAGCTTCGAAGATGTGGTCGACGTGACGATTTTCATCGTCGATCCGCACAGCAAATTCGAGACGATCTGGAATGTTGTGCTCACCGAATT